>CAIXSC010000685.1 GCA_903921945.1 uncultured Planctomycetaceae bacterium | reverse complement strand
CTGTCGGGACCCTACTTCGCGATCGAGGATTTCGCCTTCGACCCGGTCTTTCTGAACGATCAGCTTGAAGGCGCGATCGTGACGATCACGATCGGCTTAGGGGTCGAATCGGCTTCCTTGGCGATCGGTGGATCGGGCCAGCAAAGCTCGAGCGGATTCTCGTCGTCACTCAAGGGTTTGCGGGGCCAGTTCGACATCATGGTCGCGCTGGACGTGCCCGATTGCTTGTCGACGATCACCACGAATCCGTTCGCCTGCGTGGCGGGCGTCGGCTTCGGCAAGTTCAAGATCTCCGCCGATTCGCTCGATGTGTCGATCGCCAAGGTCGTGGATGTGAAAGCGACTGGCATTGTCATCTCGTACGACCCGGTCAAGGACAAGAATTTCGATGGCGTCGAGTCGGCCGAGGAGTTGGCCAATTGGGATAGCCAAGAGATTGTGCGGCTTGATTCCGCCAGCGTCACGATCACGAAGATCAATGTCACGGGCGCGGTCAACCCCTTGATTCGTAAAGATGGAACGCGGATTCCCGGCTTGGTGGTGCGGAACAACGGCTTCCACCTGGGCCAGGCCTCGTTGACGTACAACGGCGACATCAACATCGGCAGTTTTCTGCAGATCACGGGTATCTTTGCCGGCGTCAGCGACTTCGGGCTCACGTTCGGCGGGGATGTGGAATTCAACGGCACGGTGTTCATCGGGGCGAAGTCCGCGAAACTTTTGCCCGGCAAGCCGATCTCGATGGAGATCAGCGACGGCCCGGACGCGGACAACGAAGGCGTGCGCGCGGCACTCGCGTTCAAGGACGGCGTGCCGTCCGGATTCCAGTTCGACGCCGATCAGCTCAAGATGAATTTCTCGTCGTTCGTGACGGTCACGGGCCGGGGAATCAAGATCGATACCGAGGCGGTGGGCGACGAGTATGTCGCGAGCTTCAAGTCGATCGGGGCGGAGGTCAAGGCGGGCCCGCTGAAGATTGGCGGCGAATTGCGCAACTTCGCGTTCACGGCTAGCGGCAACTTCGTCACGCTGCCAGGCTTCGGCGTGTTCCTGCGGGTGGATGAAGCTTCGCCCGGCGCGATGAAGTGGCCAAGTTGGCTGCCGATCCGGATCACCGAACTCGGCATTGAATGGAAGGATATCAAGGCGCGGCCCGCGGACTTTGTCCTCACGATGTCCGCCGCCGTGACCAAGATGCCAGGCGTGCCGCTCGACTTCCGCGGCAGCGTCAAGGGCCTCAAGATCGACGTGGGACTGCTGGCCCAAGGCAAGTTCCCGGTGGTGGGATTGGAGTCGATCGCCGTTCAAATCGGCGGTGACATGGGCGGCGCCAAAATCGGCGGAAAGCTGATCGGCGGGATCATTCGAATCAATGCGGCCGGCAATGAAATCGAGTCGACCGACTCGACCACGCCGGTCGTGGACCGCGTGCTGTTCATCGGCGTGGAGGGGAAGCTCGAGATCGCCGGCAAGGGATTCACCGTGCGGTTCGCGTTCAGCGAACTTGGGCCTCTCAGCGTGACGCTCAGCGTGAAAGCGCCGCTGGTCGTCGAACCGGTGTTCACCGGTTTGACGATCGACGAATTGTCGGGAAGCCTGGAGTTCTTCAAGAGCCTGCCGACGATCACGGAGCCGGAGGAACTGGCTGGCAAGGCGTTTGGCGACGTGACCAACGTCGACGCGGACCAGTGGATGATCGACGTTCGCAAGCAGGTGATCGCGCAAAACAAAGCGGTGAAGGCGAACCCGAATCTCGGCGGTTTCCTCGCGGCGTTCACGTCGCCGATGCTCATTACGGCCCAAGCTTCTCTGTCTTCCACGCACTTGGGAAGCTCGGAATCGTTCAACGCGCAGGTTCGGCTGAGCATCAGCACGGATGGCAAGATTTTCGCCGGCGGCAAGTTCCGCTTCTTGAACAACCGCTTGGTGATTGACGCGCGGCTCTACGCCGATTTGTCGCAGATCGCCAAGGGGAACGCCAAGATTCTGTTCCTGGCCCGTGCGCCGGTCATCGAAGACGCCCCGGACCTGAAGTTCTTGGTGATCAAGGGCAAGTTCGAGATGCGGTTTATCGGACCGGATGGCCAGGTTATCAAGATCGATGACGACAGCGGCACTACGGGCAAACCGACCGCTCTGCTCGTCAAGCCGGCGGCCGGAAGCACGGTGGGTTTGAAGTCGATGACCGATAGTCGCGACATCGAAGTCAACTTTGTGGGAGGCGCGGATGGACTGGATGTTTCCAGCATTACCGACTCCGCGTCGGAATTCCGACTGGTGATGCCAAATGGTACCGGTTCATTCATTACCGGCGTTCCCACGCCTGTGCCATCGGAGACGGGGAGCCGCTATAAGTTCACCCTGCCCGCGAGCGTGAACTTGGTGCCGGGCAAGTACAAGGTCGAATTCACCGCCAACACGTTTAAAGATACGAAGGAAGGTGGCAACGACTCGTCGTTCGCGGAATTCACCATCGGCTCGCCTTCGGGCGAACTGGCGGGGCCCAAGGCAGGGGCTGAGGTCGACATTGAAACTATGAATGTCGCGGGTGGGGCCTATATGGACATCCGCTATTTGGGACTGACTGGCGGAGCCGAAATCAGCGAAACCAGCATCACCGACGCGGCCGACGAGTTCTCGCTCTCGGGGTTGGCCGCCCAAGGGGTCACGCTGCGGAGCACCGCTCCTACCAAGAATGCAGATGGCACCTATCGCTACTACTTCGACGGCAGCTTTGGGGCGGGCCCGGTCAATGTCAACTTCGTCGCGGATGAAATCGCCGATACGGAAGGAAACCTGTCGGTCGCCAGCGTTTCGAAGTTCTCCATCGTCGGCGCGAATGTTCGCCTGCTCTCGCCCGCCACACCGATGGCGCAGCTCAACGAACAGCAATATGTCGAGTTTTGGTTTGAGCCGACGCGTGATGGAACCCTGGACGAACTGTCCATCACGGACGAGGAATTGGAATTCAACGTGACCGGCCCCGGTGCGGCCAACGTCTCGTTTACGGGCGCCGTGGAGAAAATCGACGACAATACGTACCGCTACCCGTTCACCGGCACTTTCGCCGGCGGTGGCGTGACCTTCAATTACATCGCGGGCCGGTTCACGGATTCCAACGGCAACGCGAATATCGCCAAATCCGAGCGGCTCAAAGTCCAGGGAATGATGGCGTCGGTGGTGACTCCCGCATCCGGCTTGATGGGACGCAGCGCGCTCAATTCACAACGCACAATCGATGTGACTTTCAAGCCGACGGAAGGCTATGCCCTCGACGTCAACTCGATCTTGGACGATGAACCCGAGTTCTCCCTGAGCGGCGATGGTGGCGGGGCCGTTCAACCGGT
>CAIXSC010000684.1 GCA_903921945.1 uncultured Planctomycetaceae bacterium | reverse complement strand
TCGACTGGCACTCCAACGGTTGCGACGTCAGGTGTGTCGACGAGCGCGGGTGCGGGACGTGCGGCACGGCGTGGCCGGGGCGTTTCGCGAATCGCCTGGGTCATTGGCGGTGGCGTGGCGGGGTTGCTGTTGGCGATCGGCAGTGTTGTCGCCGTGGTCATCTCGTTGTCGTCCGGAGGTGGCCAGCCCGTTGTCAACGCGGCGCGGTCGCAGGCCCAGTTGGTGCTCGACCTGCCGGCCGACGGGCGGCGCAACATCAAGTTGCTTGTCGATTCGCAAGCGCGAACGATTCCCGCATCGGGGCCGGTCGAACTGTCGTTGGCGGCCGGAATGCACACCTTGACGATCCAGCGTCGCGGCTATCAGCAAATCGATCACTCGTTCACGTTACGGCGGGGCGAGCGTCTGCCGTTCGTTCCCGCCTGGGAAGCATCGTTGGCTCCACCGATCGCCGCCTCGGGAGCGGATAGCGGATTAGCGGGGGGGGGCTTGTCGGGCACGGGGCTGGCGGGACGCGGAGTGGCTGGAGGCGGTGTTGCGGGCGGGCTCGGCGCGGATGGGGGGAGCGCCGCTGGCGCGACCGGCGGCGTGCCGAATCCGGGCGGGACGGCCGGACCGAGCGGCTTCCCGAATTGGCCGCAAAACTTTGAAGTCGCTCAAAAGCAGGCGTTGGCGAGCAAACGCGATATCTTCCTGGTCTTTGCCGGTTCCGATTGGTCGCAACAAACCCAGGTCATGGCCGGTGCGATCTTCGCGCAGCCGAAGTTTCGCTCGTTTGTCGAGCAGCGTTTTGTGCCGTTGGTCGTGGATTTGCCGCGCACCGAGACCGGTCTCAACCAGTTGGAAAACATCAATCAGAACCGTTCGTTAAGCCGCCAATTCGGAGTCCGATCGGTGCCCGTGGTCCTGCTGCTCGACGCCGGTGGCACGCCGTACGCCGCCGATGGATTTTTCGGCGATTCGCTCGACAAGTACATCCAGCACATCACGCTATTGCAAAACAAACGGGCTCAGCGTGACGTGCGGTTGGAGGCGGTGGACAGGGCGCGGGACAAGTCGCCGGAAGAGTATCTCAACGCGATGGAGCAGGCGGTCCGATGGATCGAGCAAGAGCGGTTGACGCCGCATTACGGCACGATCTTCGCCCGTTGGTTGGCCCTCGCGCGGCAATTGGATCCGCAAAACGAGCTTGGCAAGCAAGAGGTGTTTTTCGAAGCCGATTGGATCGCGCGGTTGAACGAGGCGATGGTGGATGGCGAACGGATCAAGGTGGCGGCCGTCTTGGGCGACTTGCTCAATTGGAGCAAAGCGCGGCGTTTCGCCGACCCCGACCGGGCGGTGCGGGTTCATCTGTCGTCCGCGATGCTGCTGCTGCAAGCCATGGACGACGAGGAAGCGGCCGTCCGGCACGTGGACTTGGCACGCAAGTACGCGCCCACCGACGACAAGCTAAAGGATGATTTGGCGAACGTCGAAAAGTGGGCGCGGCAACGCGAGCAACTGTCGAGCGGCACGGGGTTCGTCATCGCGGCCGAAGGTTATTTGTTGACCAACCATCATGTGGTGGCCGGCCCCGGTCGCACCGTGGTCCGCGTGCCCGTGCCAGGGCCGGCGTCCGCCAACGCTTCGCCGGAAAATACCGCTGGTAACCCGGCCGGAACTGCCGCGGGAAACGCGGCGGGAAATGCGGCGGCCGATCCGGCCGCGATGCGCAACGTGCCCGCGGAAGTGGTGGCGTCCGATCCGAAGCAGGACATCGCGATCCTTAAGGTCGATCCGGCCGCGTTTTCCGTTTTCACGCCGCTGGCGTTGGGCGGTGAACGCGTGCGTCGCGGCGCGGAGGTGGCGGTGTTCGGGTTTCCGCTTGGCGACGAACTGGGCAAGGACGTGCGGATCACGACGGGCGTTGTCCACTCGCCATCCGACCAGTCCGACGACAAACGGCATGTGTTGGACTGCCGCATCAATCCTGGGAACAGCGGCGGTCCGGTCTTAAACCGGTTTGGCCACGTGATCGGCATGGTCACGGCGAAAACCGTCGGCGGCGTGGGCGTCGACAGCTACGGCGTGGCGATTCCCGCCACGGATTTGCAGACGTTTCTGCAGGCCCATTTGCCGGCCGGCGCGGTTCGGCCGTTGGCCACCAGCAGTGCCGACGGTGGTGGCGGTCGGCGCCGAGAATGGGAAGAGATCGACGCGTCGGTCTCCCCGGGTGTGCTGATGGTGTTAAAGCTGAAAGAGCCGTAGGCGCGCCTGCCGGGCGCCGGAAACCGACGGCCGCTCGCGTTCCCGAATCAGGCCACTCGGCGGAGCACCAGGCTGGTGTTCGAGCCGCCGAAGCCGAACGAGTTGGAGACGGCGACATCGACGCGTTGCGGGCGGGCTTCCTTCCGCACGTGGTCCAAATGAGCGCACTCGGGATCGACTTCGTCCAGATTGATCGTGGGCGGCAACGCTCCGCGTTCGATCGCGCCCAGGCAGAGCAGCGCTTCGATCGCCGACGCCGCGCTCAGCATGTGGCCGGTCATGCTCTTGGTACTGCTGAGCGGCACCTTGGGCAGGTGTTGTCCGAAGACGCGTTCGAGCGCTTTGGTTTCGTGGATATCGCCTAGCGGTGTGCTGGTGGCATGCGCGTTGATGTAGTCGACGTCGCTGGGGTCCACCCGCGCGTCGCGGAGTGCGCGTTCGATGGCCCGGGCCGACGGTTCCGGGTCGTCGCTTGGCATCACCGAGTGAAACGCGTCGCTGGAACCGCCAAAACCGGCGACTTCGCAGCGTCCTTGAATGCCGCGGCGTCGAGCATGCGCGGCGGTTTCCAGCACCATCATCGCGCCGCCTTCGCCCATGATGAACCCATCCCGGCCGCGATCAAACGGACGCGAGGCCCGACGCGGCTCGTCGTTGCGTCGCGACAACGCGCCAAGGTTGCCGAAGCCGGCGAGCCCCATAGGGGTCACGGAATATTCACAGCCGCCCGCCAAGCAAACGTCGACCAAGCCCTGCCGCAACCATTGCCGGGCAACCCCAAGGGAGTAATTGCCACTGGCGCAGGCGGCCGCCACGGTGGTTGACGGGCCGGAGATATCGAGCCAGCCGAGGGCGCGGCGGGCCAAGCCCATTTCGTCGTCTTGCGACGAGCGAATGCTCGGGACCTGTTCAAAGTGATCCTGCGTCCAACGCACGATCCATTCGCCGCCCACTCCAAGCACCAAGCCAACCCGGCGCGTCTGCCGGTCGTTCCACAAGCCGGCGTCCCGTAGCGCGGCCACACAGCACCAAATCAGGATTTGTTCCCACGGCTGATGCGCGGCGAACGCGGCCGCGTCCCAGCCCTCGGGCCGAGGCACTTGGTCCAGATACGACGCGATCTGGCAGGGATGGTTCGGCACCGCGAACCGCTCGATGAAGCGAACGCCCGACTTTCCTTCCAAGGCATTGTCGATCAGTTCGTTGGGCGAACTGCCCATCGTGCTAATACAGCCGGCGCCGGTGATCCAGACAGGTTCTTGAGCATCCATGCGCGAGGCCTTGAGTGAACTGGGCGATCGTTCGGGAAATATCGGGGAAGCTTGGGGCGACCGGACGAGCAGCGAATTAGATTTCTTGAATCGTGTTTCAGGCGACTCGCGGCAGCGCGGCGAACCGCGCTCGCCGCCGCCGCAGTTCCACCCACACTCCGGCGGCCAACGACCGCTTCCAGACGCTGCCGGGCGCCGTGGACGCGTCAAGGAAATCCTGCACGTCCGATACGTTGGCGTCGACCTCATGCCGATGCAGGGTCGGACGGAAGCGGACGACAAGTTCAAATTCGGCGGCTTGGACATCCGCTTCCGTCAAGCGGCTCGCAACGCCGGCAGCGCCCGGCGCGACTGTCTCGGCAACCCGCTCGGCAACCCGCTCGGCAACCCGCTCGGCAACCCGCTCGGCAACCCGCTCGGCGACAGCAGCGGCACCGCTGCCCGGACTGCTTGCACGGCTGTGATCGACCGCGCTGTCCAGCCCGGAACCGCTGCCGGTCCTGAGGTCTGAATGGCAGTCCGAACGCCTGTCTGAATTCGGTTCCAAGTGGTTGAAGGTGGCGACTGGCGGAAGCAGGGCCAGCACGGCCGCGTGGCAGCGAGCGGCTCCGTTGTCCGCGACGCTCGCCTGCGGCAACGGTTCGGGTGACCACTGGGAGATCGCGAGCCAGAAGCCAGGGGCGATGCCGCCGGCGGCGAGGCTGGCCGCATTCACAAATCCGTCGAGTAGCGATCCTTGGGAACCGCCGGCGCCGAAACAGGGGCCGCGACATTGAAAGATGACGCTCAAGGTGCCGGCAACCGCGTGTTGCGACACCGTGGGAATGTGTCGTGGCGAAGCGCCGCGGACTTCCAGGGCGCGGTAGCGCTCGATCGCCGACCACATGCGGAGCCGGCCGAGGAACTGCGGCGCGGCCACGATTCCCCAGTCTTCGAAGGAACGGCCGGACCAGCCCGCCGAATCGATCGCGCGGAACATCGCTTCCGCGGCCACCATGGTTTGTTCATCGCCCAGCTTGCATGTTTGCGCGAAGGCGGCCGACTGCCGCTTTTGGCAGTTGGTCTTTCGCCACTCGTCGAAGCCGGCGAACGGCACGGTCGCGTGCCCATAGGCGGCCACAGGGCAGCACAGATCCAGCGTCATGGGAAACCCGTCCTTGGGTATGCTTCCTTGAAGGCGCCACGAGGCAACGCCATGTCGCGGCGGGCCTTGCGGCCCCGTCCGCTAGGCGGCCTTCCTTACCTTGGCGGCGATCTTGCCGGCAATCACATCGAGCACATCGCCGACCGTGGCGATGCCGGCCACTTCGGCGGCGTTGATCACGATACCGTAGCGGCTCTGAATCTCGATCGTCATCGATAGCAAATCAACCGAATCTAGCTTCAATTCATCGACCAGCGACGCGGACTCATTGAGTTCAGGGAATTCTTCCCCGACGCTCTCCTCCAGAATCTCGCTCAACTCTCGTTTCAGTTGTTCGCGGTTCATGTCGCCCTCCGTGGCTTGGGGTGGATGGATAATCCAGGAAAGGATCGTAAACAGCGGGCTATCCCGCGGTTAGCGAAGACTTGGTGGTTTGTAGGTTGGCGGAAGTGATCCGCGGGGAACCGGTCGCGGCGCGTTCCGCTTGGTCGGTGGCGGCGAGCAGCGCGGTTTCCGCCTGCTGGCGGTACGATTCGATGGAGCTATCGTGCAATTGGGCGGGCACGTGGATCGGCGCGCCGGCGTGGAAATGGATGGTCGAAAATGGCCGCGGAACGGCGAAACGGTCCCAGCTATTGGCACGCCATGCCGACTGGAAGCCAATGCCGACCGGCAGGATCGGCAGGCCGACGAGTCCCGCGAGTTGAATGACGCCTTCGGGCATGCGCCGCCGGGGTCCGCGCGGACCGTCCGGGGTGATGACGATGTGCGACTGTTCGCTCAGCCGGCACATTTGCAGGAGGGCGCGAGCCCCGCCTTTCCGCGACGAACCGCGGATCACAGCCACTCCAAGCCGCTCGCACGCTTGCGCAATCAACTCGCCATCCGCGTGTTGGCTGATCAGCACATGCCCTGGATGTTGGCGGAACAGGAACGCGGCCAAAAGCCCTTCGTGCCAGAGCACATAGACGTAACGCTGGCGGGCCGGGTCGGCGGGATGGGGGCCGGCGGGACCGTGTTCGACCTGGCCGCGCAACGTCGCGACCCACGGACGAAGGATGGCTGCGGTGAGCCAACTCGCCAAGCGGATCATGCGTGGGTGTCGCAGCTTCATAGGTCTCTTCGTCTTCCCTAACTTCTCGAGGCCCGCGAACTTACAGGTCTTCAAGCGAGGACCGGAAATTCCGCGATCGCGAGCTGCCGAACGCTTCCATGCGTTGCGCAAAGCCCGCCATCCACCGTTCGGCAAGGCGCGGGCGGTCAGTGTGCCAGAAATGGGGCATTCGAGGCAAGGGCAATTCATGTCGCTCCTGTGGCGACATGCGGCGATTCGGCGATTCAGCGATTCACCGACTTGCCCCGATGCGATTCACGCGGGCGGGCGGGCGTTGGGTGTCGTTGAATAGGTCGTATGGGTCGTATGGGTCGTATAGGTCGTGTCATTGAATAGGTCGTATAGGTCCCATAGGTCCCGTCGTCGCGTGTGCTTCCTTGGTCCTCCCTGGAACATCTCCTGACTCCCACGTGCCCGACCGCGCTCGCGTCGAACGTTCAGGCGGCGTGCCGGAACTTGT
>CAIXSC010000683.1 GCA_903921945.1 uncultured Planctomycetaceae bacterium | reverse complement strand
GTTTGGTTCCAGCGGCTCGTATGGTTCCAGCGATTCAAGCGGCTCAAGCGGCTCGTATGGCTCCAGCGGCTCCAGCGGCTCCAGCGGCTCCAGCGGCTCCAGCGGTTCCAGCGGCTCGTGTGGTTTAAGTGGTTCGATTCGCCTTGTCGCGCGTCGAATCCTTGGGCTCGTGGTTGCTGCGAGTGTCATGTGGTTGGTTGTGGGGAATGCCTGGGGACAAGCGGCGCCTGACTGGGTTCGTGTCACGGAAAAGGCGGAATGGCAACCGCGTGATTCGAGCGGCGAACTGGTGTTTCGCGACCAGCTTTGGCTCTTCGGCGGTTGGTTTGATTCGTTCCATGCACCGCCCCGGGACGTGTGGAGCTCGAAGGACGGCAAGAGCTGGCGCAAGGTCACGCGCGAGGCGCCGTGGAAGCACAGCGATCTGCCGATGACGTTGACGTTTCGCGATCGCATGTGGTTCCTGGGAGGCTGGTACAACGGTCGGCTGCCAGGACACAGCGCGAGCAGTTCGGTTTGGAGTTCGGCGGACGGCGAGCGGTGGGAGTTGGCGGCCGAGCAGGCCGGCTGGACGCCGCGTATTGCCGCTGGCGCCACGGTATTCAACGACCGCATGTGGATTCTTGGCGGCACCGAGAACTACTACTTCGGGGACGATTCAAGTTTACGCAACGACGTCTGGTCATCGGCGGATGGCAAAAGTTGGAAACAAGAGACGGCGAAGGCTCCGTGGTCGCCGCGGGCCTATCACGCGTCGGTGGCGCACGCTGGCCGGTTGTGGGTTCTTGGCGGCGGCAACTACGTGCCGAAGTACCATGCGGTGAACGACGTCTGGTCATCGGCCGACGGAGCCACCTGGGAGCAGGCGACCGCCTCCGCGCCCTGGTCGCCGCGACTCTGGTTCTCGTCGGTTGTCTATCGCAACCGGATTTGGGTGCTGGGTGGGTGGTCGAATCAACCATCGCGCAATTGGGGCGATGTGTGGTATTCAAAAGACGGCAAGACTTGGAAACAGTACCCGGCGAAGATTTGCTGGAAGGAACGCCACGAACACTCGGCCTATGTCTTCCAGGACAAGATTTGGGTGGCGGGTGGCCATGCCCAGCCACTCAGCAGCGAAGTCTGGTCGCTCGAAGTCCCCGAGAGCTGGTTCCAGGATTGACCATCCGCGATTCATCCGCCTGAGGAGCTCCCTATGTCGCGTCCTTCGATCGCGGCAGTGCCGTTGTCTCGTATCCGCACAATGGCCGTGCGGATCCTCGGACTAACGGTCGCCTTCGCAACCATGGCTGCGGGACCGAGTTTCCCGCATGGGAAGGCTGTGGTGTGGCGCGCGGTTCCGGCCGCTGGGGCCGAGTTCCGCGCGGGCGCGGCGATCGTCGATGTGACGCCCGTCGAGTTTCCGGTGCTCGTGAATGGCGGCATGCTGTCGAACACGGGTACCAAAGTGAAGACGCCGCTCAACGTCCGTGCGTTGGTGCTCGACGATGGCCATGAGCGGCTCGGAATCGCAGTGGTCGATAGCTGCATGGTGCCCCGCGAGCTATGCGACGAAATCAAACAATTGACCGCCACGCGCACCAAACTTCGCCCGGACCGACTTTTGATTTCCGCGACGCACACGCATTCCGCCGCCGCCGCGATGGGCTGCCTGGGCACCGAGGCCGACCCGAAGTATGTCCCGTTTTTGCGTCTGAAAGTGGCCGAAGCGTTGGCGGCGGCCGAACAACAACTCGAACCGGCCCGAGTCGGCTGGGGGGTTGCGAACGCGGCCGAATACACAGCGCTGCGTCAGTGGGTTCGGCGGCCAGACCGGTTGGAAAAAGATCCGTTCGGCAACTACTCCATTCGCGCGAATATGCACGCGGGTCGAGTGTGGGACGATGTCACCGGCGAGGCGGGCCCCGAAGATCCCGATCTATCGCTGATTTCCGTCCAGGCCCGCGACGGCCGGCCGTTGGCGTTGCTGGCGAATTTCTCGATGCATTACTTCAGCGACAGCGCGATCAGCGCCGACTACTTCGGCCTGTTCTGCGGAGCGATCGAGAAGGCGGCCAACGCCCAGGTGCCAGCCGGAAAGCCGGCGTTCGTCGCCATCATGTCCCACGGATGCAGCGGCGATATCTGGCGGCGCGACTACACAAAACCGATCCCCAAGCCGTCCGACGATTTCACGATTGAAAGCTACTCGGCCGCGCTCGCGCAGCTTGCGATTGGAGCACTTCCCAAAATCGCCTATCGCGACGACGCCGATTTGGCGATGAGTGAAACGCGGATGAGACTTCGCTATCGCGTGCCCGATGCTCAGCGCCTCGAATGGGCGCAACGCGTCGTCGCCGCGATGGGAGATCGCCCGCCCAAGGACACAACCGAAGTTTACGCCCGCGAACAAATCTTGCTGCATGAGCGCCAGTCGACCGAGATCGTGGTGCAGGGATTGCGGATTGGCGACATCGCGATCGCGACGACTCCGAACGAAACCTATGCTCTCACCGGTTTGAAACTCAAATTGCAAAGCCCGCTCGCGAAGACGATGGTGATTGAGTTGGCCAATGGTGGTGACGGCTACATTCCACCTGCCGAGCAACATCCGCTTGGCGGCTACAACACGTGGGCGGCCCGCTCGGCCGGCTTGGAAACGGGTGCCGAGTCGAAGATCACCGCCGCCGCATTGGCGCAACTGGAGGCGGTCGCGGGCCAACCCCGCCGCGTCTACCGCGCCGCGACGGGCCCGGCCGCCCAAGCGGTGCTCGACGCGCAGCCCGTCGCCTATTGGCGGTTGGACGAATTGGGTCCGAGCCGCGCCCGGGATAGCTCGGGCCGTCACCGCGACGCCTTCTACGAACCAGGCGTGCTCTTCTTTCTGGAAGGTCCGCGTTCCCAGCGGTTTCTGGGCGATGCCAGCCTGAATCGAGCGGCTTTCTTCGCGGGCGGTCGGCTGGAATCGAGAATCCCCGACGTCGGCGATCGCTACACGGTTTCGCTCTGGATCTGGAACGGAATGCCGGCAAACGCTCGACCGATCGCTGGCTGGATGTTCGGCCGTGGCGACGATCAACATTTGACTCCCGACTGCGTAAGCTTGGGGCTCGCAAACCCGGAGCTGGTCATGCAGTCCGCGGAGACCGCCGCCACGCCGACTACTGGCGGCTCGCCTGTGGGCAGCCAGGCGAACACAGCCACCGCGAACACAGCCACCGCAAACACAGCCACTGCGACGCGGCTGTGTTTAGCGCTCGGCGCGGCACCGATGGCTGGCCGGGGCCAATTGGGATCGGCCGCGTCGCGGTTTGTGTTCGGCAAGTCGGCGGTGGAGCGATGGACATGGCGGCACGTGGCGTTAGTTCGCGATGGCGACACGGTCCGAGTTCACCTGGACGGAGCCGCCGATCCAGAGTTGGTCGCGAAATGGCCTCTCGTGGACTCGAACCCCGCGTCAGCGGTCCTGGCCGGTCGGCGCTCCGAGCAATTCTTCTTTGGTGGCCGACCGGACGCCGTGGACAACTGGGAAGGGCGACTCGACGAGATCAGCGTCTTCGACCGCGCGGTGACGCCTGCGGAACTCGCGCGAATTGCGGACCGCCCATAAACTAGTCGCGACGGGCGCGGCCAAGCAGTCCGTCTGCCTGCGGAACTTGCGCAACTTGCGGACCGCCCATAGTCGCGGTTCGCGTTCAACACCGGGCTGTTTCCGGCCTTGAAGGTTGACGCGGCCTAGCGGCTGGCGCGGTCCGTTCGCCGGGGAACCAAAGTCCGGACCATCCACCGGCCGGGCCTAGCAAGCGGCCAAGCCAGCGGCTCGCATCAGGTAATCCGATTGAGCGGCCCGCAGCGGATCGAAGGCGGCACAGTCGAGTAACGGAAAGCGGGCCGTGTCGGCGAAGACTTTCTCCAACGCCCCAAGCTTTGCGAGTTCCGCGTTGACCAACGCGCCGTACGCCGAAGTCTTGAATCGCAACGGGCCAGTCCGGCCGCTGACTTTGACTTGGCTTCCCGGCGCAAGAATCGCAAGTCCCGCCCGGAAGAACTGTTGGAACAGCTTGGATTGGCTTAATCCGCCTGTGAGCACATACGTATCCACCGTCCATCGCCCGGATCGCTTCACTTCGTCCGCCATCCCGGCGACGCGTGCCAGCAATTCCACCGCGATTGAAAACTGAGTGCATGCGGTGCGCAAGCCGAGCGAACTGTGTTCCCATCCCGGCGGAAACGTTTCAAAGTGTCGCGCGTCATCATGCAGCACTCGACGAATGTCGGGCAACGCGACATCCAGCGTCAAAGCGTTCAGTTGCTCGAGCTGGCTGCCGAGCGCGCCCGCGTAGGTTTGGAAGAATCGCGAGTACCACGCGCCGCAATCGGCGAGCATCCGCAACAAGAAAACACCCTGGTCGTAAAACTCGAAGCGCATCGACGCGCCGTCCGATGGCAGCCGAATGTCCTTCGGACACGCCAGATTGATCGTGCCGCTGGTTCCCGCCGACACGACCAGCCGCCGGTAGTCGTCCGTCATGCCGCACCCCACCGCCGACGCATGGTTGTCGCCGAGGCCGGCCGCGAAGTGCCAACCGTGGAGCACCGTTTTCACTCGGCTCCAAGGGTCGTCCACCGCGACCGCCGCTTGGACGGGGCCGAGCACCGCTCCAGTGCTGGCGGCCGGGGGAAACCACGCTGGATCAAAGCCTGCGGCCGCGATCGCCCCAACAGCCAACCTCCGCGTTTCCTGTTCCAGCAACCCGTTGCTCAACGCGTCCGACTTGGCCAACGCGGCAACACCGGTAAGCGAGTATGCCAACCAGTCGCCGGTCAACATCACGTGGCGCACCGCGCCGCGAAGCGACGGCTCGATCCGCAGCATGTGTCGCAGCTTCGGCAGCACGAAACGCGGCGCGAGCGGCCCGACAACCGACTCCACCCCGGACGCCCTCAATTCCCGCGTCTCTTCTTCCGCCGCGTTGCATTGCCATGTGATGGCCGGCGCTAACGGACGCGACGCCCCATCCAAAAGCACCAAGTCGTGTTGGCGGCACGCCACCGAAACAAACCCCGGATCACCGCTGGCCCGCGTGAACGACCAACCACGGGCCGCAAGCGCGTCCAGCAAATCGGCGATCATGTCCGGCAACGGGGCGAGGTCGAATCCCGGGTACCGCGCGTCCCCGCGCCACTCACGCCGCTCACGCATTTCCGTCCGCACAAAGTCCTCGGCGCCCGCGTCGGAACGCACCGCCAGGGCGAGCTCGGTCGTCGTGATGTCAATGGCAAGAAAGGCGGCGGAATGTCGGGACATGGGAGGAAGAAGGGGGTAGAGGTTTCGGGGTTCGGAGTTCGGAGTTCGGAGTTCGGAGTTCGGAGTTCAGGGTTCGAGTTTCGAGGTTCAGGATTCGGATTTACCGTGCAGGGTTAGGTTTCAGAGTTCAGAGTTCGAGGGTCAGCGATTTCGGAGGCCAAAACTTTTGCGCGGAAGGCTTCTGGCGGTCGAAGGCGCTCGGGCGGTCGAAGGCGCTCGCGTGATCGAAGGCGCTCG
>CAIXSC010000682.1 GCA_903921945.1 uncultured Planctomycetaceae bacterium | reverse complement strand
CGGCCGGTTGTGGCGGTTCCCACGAACTGCAGGGGCAGTTGATCGGAGCTTGGCGAGACGCCGACGAAGCGTTTCGAAAAACCCAGTTTTCGCAGGCGGCGAATGACTATCGCTTCATCCATCAACGCGTGCAAACGGCCGGCGCGACCGTGTCCCATCGCGCGGATCGCGAACTGGCCGATGCGCTGGCGACGCTGTGCGACGCGCTCGCGAGCGCCGATCAGTCGCTGGGTGGCGATCTGTTCGACGAAGGCCAAGCGTTACTCGTCGGAAAGTATGCCGAACAGGTGCGGCAATGCGCCGCGGCGGCTACCGAGGTTCCCAAGGAATTCGAATTGGGAGGTCATGCGGCCGGCAGCCGCTTCACGCCCGCGGAACGCGCCGTCGAAGTCGCTGGCTGGGCTCGCCAACGGCTCGAAGCGTGGCAGGTGCGTTGGAATCCCGATCAGCTCGACGCCGCTCGACAACTCGACGACTGCGGCCGTTTGCTGGAGATTGTCCGTCGCTTTGGCGACTCGGAGGCCTTCGCCAAGACGGTGGCCGCCGAGCACAAGCGGCTTGGCGAGCTGCTGTCCTCGCGCTCCCAGTTGACGGAATTGCGAATGGCGTGCGAGGCGTGTCTTCAGTCGCCGTCGCGCGCGACATACGACACGGCCCGCAATCTCCGCGATTCGCTTCGCGCCGCCGGTGGTGACGACGCGACGCTTGCGCCCGTCGAACAAGGCTGGAACGAGTTTCGCGCCGCGCTGCCCGCCGCGTTGAAAACAGGGGTGCGAGCGCAGAGTGGCGTGCGGGCCGCCGTCCGCGCCGTTACCCGTTCCATCGATCGGCTGGCACTGGACGCGGCTTGCGCGATGAGTGCGGAACTGCTCGAAATCCCCACGGACCCGACGTCTCCTCTGATCTTCGCCATCGCAGGCGAACGGTGCTACGCCGTGGAAACGCGTCGCGGCCGCCCGCGTTGGGCAATACGCGTCGGCTACTCGATGAAGGGCTTGCCGATCGTCGTGAACGGCCCGGCCAACGCCTTACTGGAAAACAGCCAAAGTGCGGCGGATGCGACCGCAACCGGCGGGACAGAAGCGGCAGGAACAGCAGCAGCGGGAATAGCGGCAGGCGGGACCGCCGCGGGTGTTGATGGCGGTCGAGTGGCCTTGGCCTGGGGTGATGCCAAGGCTCGCCACATCAGTGTTGTCCGAGCGGCGGATGGCGAGCCGCTATGGACCGCCGCTTTGCCCGAGAAACATGAACTCGCCGGTCCGCTGGTGGTCGCCGGCGGCGCTCTGCACGCCCTGCTCGACCACGGCCAGCTCTGGCGATTCGATCTGGAGACCGGGGCGATCCAAGGAGTGCTCGACTTCCCCGAGCCGATCGCTGGCCCGTTGCTCGTGGATAGCGATGGCCGACGCGCGATCGTGCTCGGTCGCGACATGGCGATGTACGTGTTGCCGCTGGAGACGCCGTTACGAGTGGCTTCCGTCCACCTGCTGGACGACAGCGTCCGCTACGAGGACACGTTTGGATTGTGGGCCGCGCCGTACGCGATTCTGGTGCGCAATACGGCGGCTGGCAAAGCGCAGGTCCAAGTGTTCAGCGAACCCAGTGGAAAAGAGGGCGGTCAGCGATTGCAAAGCCTCGAGTTTCCCCGTCGAGTCTGGCAGCCGCCGCTCATGCTCGGCAACCAACTGCTGCTGGCCACCGAGTCGGGCGAGGAAATAGTGCTCGGCGTGGACGTCAACCAACCGCAGTCGCCGCTCTACGAATTGCACCGGCAGAGCGTTGAAAAACCCGCTAACGAACCGGCCGCGAACGAACCGGCCGCGAAAGACGGGCCCGATGGATTGTCGCTTGCCCATCCCGAGTGCGCGTTGCATCCCGATGGCGGTTTTGTCGTGCTTCGCCCAGGCGCCGTCGAAGCCTGGGCACTTGATGTCTTGAATCGCGCGGGCGTCCGCCGCGACCGCCTGTGGAACACCGTCTTGGATGCCGGCGAGTGCCCATCGCAACCGCTGCAGTCGGTTGCGGGGAGATTGTTCGCGGTGACGCAGCAACCGGGCAAGGCCGGAGCCCGCATTCGTGAAATCGATCCGCGTGACGGTACGGTGTTGTGGCGGGCCGCGGTCGGATTGCAAGCCGAGGAGATCGTCTATCAACGCGTGGCGCGAGACGGCAAGGGCCGCTCGCTCGCCGTGGTGCTCACCAGCGGCGACACATGGCGGCTCTTCGATGTCTCGGGCACGGGCGCGATCGCGAGCCGCCATTTGCCATGGTCCATGGCGAATCCATCGTTGGAATGGGCGCCGCTTTCACGCAAGGTCGCGTGGATCGACAGCGTGCCTCGCCCCCGGCTGGTCATGGCTCCTGCGAGTCCTTCAGACCTGCGCGAGGAACGGGCCTGGCCGCTGCCTCATCCGGCCGCCTCGCCGCTCGCCGCTTTCGAAGGACGAATCGGCGCCCGCGCCGACGACGCTTCGACGGATGCCCCAACCGCGATCAACGCGGTGGCGCCATCCAGTGGTGACTCGGCGCCGCCACTCTGGCTGGCCGCGATCGATGCCGGTCGGCGTTTGATGCTGGCACAGGGTGTCGCCGACAGTCCTCCGCCCCAATTCCAGGACCTGCCGGCTCAGTTACCCGCGAGCGACTGGCAGCGTCCACAGTGGGTAGACGGACGCGGGATTGTCGCCGCGCATCCTCGTGGCTACCTGTTGGCCGCGACCGTCGAAGCAAGCGCCGCTCTGCCGTTCTTGGCCCGCGCGGCGCATACACTTGTGAGCGACCAAGGGATGGTGGGCCAGCCCGCGATTGTCGCGCAACGCGTGTGGACGCTGGACCGCGGCGGCATGATGCGCGTTTTCGATTGGCCAAGTCTCACACTGAAATCGGAACTCGACTTGGGACCGCCAACGACCGGTTTGGTCGCTACCGAACGCTCGCTGCACGTCGGACTGCGCGACGGCGGTGTGATCACCATCCCGATCGAAGCCGGTCTCCCAGGCGCGCCCCGTCGAGTGGCTCTGGGCAAAGCGGCCGTGTCGCAATTGGTCTGGGAACCGAACGGCGCGCGATTGATC
This sequence comes from uncultured Planctomycetaceae bacterium, assembly GCA_903921945.1. Classification (GTDB taxonomy): domain Bacteria; phylum Planctomycetota; class Planctomycetia; order Pirellulales; family Pirellulaceae; genus CAIXSC01. The sequence continues at coordinate 559 of CAIXSC010000682.1, read as the reverse complement.
GCGTTAGATCAACGCGGCGAATTGTTCTGGTTGCGGACCGGCGGCGTGGTCCAGCGGATCGGCGCCGTTTCCGGTCCGTCCCCTGTCCCGCCTCTGCTGTGGAACGACACCGTCCATGTCCTGGCGGAATCCGGCGGAATCGAATCGATGCCCTTGCTGAGCGGCAGTCCATGAACCGCAACAGCCTCGCCCCTGACCAAGTTTCACGCCCCGATCTCCGCTTCGTGGCACTGCGGCTGGCGTTTTTCGTGGTGGCCATGTCGCGAGCGGTCTGGGCACAGACCTCGCAAGCCAACGATCCGACGCTGGTCGCCGCGGTGCGCGATCTCGAAGCGGGAACGGTCACGTATCGGATTGTTCCCTACGACACCGTCACCCTGCGGGATGGCATGCGGTTGTTCATTGACACCGGCTGGTGCGAGCGACCGAGCCGCCCTGGGGAATGGCGCAATCGTGAAATCATGCCAGTCACGCCGCTGGGCGCCATGGGCAAACAGCGATTGCGGACCGAGAACGTCAGCGAGGTGCTGTACTGGGAAGCGCGAGTTCTGGACTATGT
>CAIXSC010000681.1 GCA_903921945.1 uncultured Planctomycetaceae bacterium | reverse complement strand
TGTCGAACACCGGAATCTCGCGGCCGTCGGCGCACTTGCGATTCTTCACGCCCCAAGCACTGCCGTTCGCCGGCCGAGCGGCCCCGCCTCCGCTTGTTCCACCAGTTGAGCCACCACTCACCGCCGCGTCGGCCGCCTCGAGCGGCAGCGCGGTCCAGGCCGCGGCGGTTGGCTGGTTCGGGTCGAGCAGCCGGCGGATTGCGCTTTCGGCCCAGCGCCGCGCGTTCGCCGTCGGCTCGCCGCCACCCGACCGCTGCCTCCACCCGGTAACAACCGCCTGCAGGAGCGTGCGTTGGCGAGCGTGATCGCTCGCCAGTTCGCGTTCGGCGAACGCGACTATCTCGTCGAGCGCCACCGGTTCCGCCCACCGCGCCACTTGCTGCGCGGCCCTTTCGAGCAGCGGTGGCAAAGCGGCCGCACTGCGAGCGGCGGGAAACATCACGTCGCGAGTTTGCCGGAAGGCCCACAGCGCGGCGTTCGGCTCGGGGATCGCCAACGCCATTTCAGCGACGAATGCCAACCGCTCGGGACCCAGCTTTGTCGCCGACGAAGATAGCGTCGCGAGGGCGTCGGGCGCGCGGAACTGATTCCGCAACGCGATCTTCAGGTTATGAGCGAGCAGTTCATCGGTTGCGTCGACACGGGCGAAGGCGTCGAGCAGCGGCAGGGTGTTTGCCACGTCGGGATGTTGTGCCGTCGCGGCGGCAGCGAAACGGCGCACGAACGGATCGGCGTCTGACAGTTGCCGACGAACCCATTCCGCCATCGGCCGATCCCACTGGGGCAACTCGCCGACGGCCGCCAGCACCTGGGTCTTCACAAGCGGCGGGAGTGGCGCGGCGCCCGATTGATCGGCGGCGACGCGGGCCCCGAGCGCTGCCGCATCGCGCGCCAACCACACGGCCAGCGGCGCTCCGGCCGAGTCAACCGGAAGACGCGTGGCGGCGGCTAGCGACGCCGCGTCGCCCCGACGCTGCAATTCGAGCGTCGCGTGCCGGCGGATCGCGAGGTTGGCGTCGGACAGCCGCTCCACCAACTTTTCAGGTGGCAAGGACGCCAAGTCGCCGGCGGTCGTCGCACTGTTTGGCGGACTGTTTGACGCGGTGTTTGGCGCACTGTTTGACGCAGTGTTTGACGCAGTGTTTGACGCACTGTTCAACGCGTTGTTTCGCGAACCGTCAGCGGCTCCATCCGTTCCGCGATAGACCACTCGCCAAATCCGTCCGCGGTGCCGATCACGGCGGGGATGCCGCAAGTCGACTTCGTAGTGGCCGATGATGCTGTTGTAGAAGTCGGCGATATAAAGGGCGCCGTCGGGACCGAGCTGAATATCCACCGGGTGGAACCACGGATCGGAGCAGGAGATGAAATCGACCGGCGCATCGATCCACGGTGATGAACCGCGCCACCGGGGCTTATCGCGATGGACCACGTTGGTGACCACGTTGCCGACATAAAAGCAGTCGCGGTATTCGGGGGGAAACTGCGGCGCGTCGTAGAAAGCCACGCCGGCAATGCCGGTCGAGTCATGCCCATGGGAGGTCATCGAAGGAGCGTACCCGAGGCCGTCGTGCGGCTTGCCGAACGATTCGTAATACCCGCCGCGCAGCAACTGGGTGATCGGCTTGGAATGGCAATCGGCGTTGTACGCCAGTCCGTATCGATCGAAGCACATGCCGAACGGATTGACTTGTCCCCAAGTCATCTGCTCGATCGCCGAACCGTCGGGACGGAACCGGTACGTGTTCCCGGAGGTCATCCGTAGCACGACCGGCCCTTCGCCCCGCAGTTTCACTTGCGAGTCATTCCGAAAACCGTGGCACGCGTAGACCCAGCCGTCGGGCATGAGCCGCAAGGCGTTTTGATTGCCGTGGGTGTCCGCGAAGTCGAACGGACCGTAGAGCACCTCGCGTTTTTCCGCCCGGCCATCGCCATCCTCGTCCGACAGCTTCCACAGGTGCGGGATCGACCACACGATCGCCTCGGTCCCCGCGCCCAGAGGCAAGACGCCGATGGGAATGTTCAACTTGTCGGCGAACTTCTCCGCCTTTTTCGCCCGGCCATCAGCACCGAAGTCGGAAAGTATCGTGAGGCCGTCACGGGCTTGCGAGCCATCGGCGGCGGCAAACGGATATTCGATCGAATGCGTCACCCACAGCCGCCCCCGCGCATCGAACGCCAAATTCATGGGCTTCTGAATGTCGGGTTCAGCGGCGACCAGTTGGATCTCAAAGCCCGGCGGCAACTTGAAATGCGTGCGTTGTTCCGCCGGCGAAAGCGCTTCGGTCGGCGCGACCGGCGGACCCGCGAACGCCGACGAATGAATGCCGGTGCGAACAGCGCCTCCCAGGATTCCGACAAGCGCCATGGACAGGGACAGCGAACACAGCCGTGCGATGCGGCCGCTCGTCCACCAAAGCGGCCGAACCGTCGCTCGGAAACTCGGACTTGCCGATGTGGACGCGGCCGATCCGGGCCGAGCCGACCGCGGGACCAAGGCGATAGCGGATAGCGAGCAGCAATGCATCTTCATGGCAACGTGTTGGTAAGAGTTCATCAACCAAAATGTCGGTGAATCGCGCTTGGGTGATCGCTACGGGGATCACCCGCCGAAGCCCGCCGGTGCTAACGGTCGGCAAGGAAATTGCGGAGGTAAGTATGGCTTTGGACGAGCGACGCTTTGCGGTCCTCCAGCGTCCGTTCATAGGCCCGGTCTTCGACCTCGACGCAAACTGGCCCGCGATAGCCGACGTCGCTGAGCACGGAGAAAAACCGGCCCCAATCGACGTCGCCCATGCCCGGAAGTTTCGGCGTGTGGTACTGGTTGGGATGGGCCAGGATGCCGACATCATCCAAGCGGTGGCGGTCAAGTCGCACGTCTTTGGCGTGAATGTGGACCAAGCGATCGGCGAACTCGCGGATCGGCTTCAGGTAGTCCATCCCTTGCCAGATCATGTGCGACGGATCGTAATTCAGCCCGAAGTTCGGACTGGGAATCTCTTCGAACATGCGGCGCCAAATCGCGGGAGAAGTCGCGAGGTTCTTGCCGCCCGGCCATTCATCGCGGGTGAAGAGCATCGGACAGTTTTCAATACCGACCCGCACGCCTTGGCGGTCCGCGTGCTGGATGATATCCGTCCAGACTTCGCGGAAGCGCGGCCAGTTGTCGTCGACCGATTTCGTCCAATCGCGGCCGACGAAGGTGTTCATCCGGCGCACTTCCAGCAGGGCGGCGGCGTCGATCACTTTCTTGATCTGCGCGATCGCCCGCGGCGATTCATCGCCCACCGGCGATAGCGGATTGGGGTAGTAGCCTAGGCCACTGATCGCGACTCCCGCATCGGCCATGACTCCCTTGACTTCCGCGGCCCGAGCGGCGTCGAATTGCGTCACATCGACATGCGTGACGCCCGCGTAGCGGCGTTCCGCCTTGCTGGGCGGCCAGCACATCAGTTCCACGCAGTGGTAGCCGATCTGGCGGGCCACTTGCGCCACTTCACGCAGATCCAGGT
>CAIXSC010000680.1 GCA_903921945.1 uncultured Planctomycetaceae bacterium | reverse complement strand
GGGCGATCTATCTGCGTGGGCGATAGACGAAGGCGATTCTTCGTTTACCGCCGAGCCGAAGGCGACGGCCGGGCCGCAAGCCACGATTTGCTCGTGCGGCGCCGATTTGCTCTTGCGGCGCCGATTTACTCTTGCGCCGGCGATTTGTGCTCGAGGCGGCGATTTGTGCCCGAGGCGACGAAACGCCGCCTACCAAGTCAGCCGCGATTTGTTCTTGCGGCGGCGATTTGGGGGCCATCCCGGCCGTCGCCTACGGCTCGGCGGTGCCATTCGTGCCAGGCACTTTCCGCGTATCGAGAGATTCACCGCCAGCCGTCGCCACGCCGCTGGCTGCCGATTGGTGCGAGCGTTCAGTCTGCTGTAGGCAGCCTCCAGTCACCCGAGAACCACAAATGCCATGGCGACGTTCCCGATCGTCTGAATCGCGATCATCGCGGCGATCACTGCGGGCGGCGGGGCCGCATCCGGCTTGTCGAGGCCTTGCGTGATGAGCTCAAGCAGCCCAAACGCGGCTAATGGGATCGCGGCGATGATGAGTGGGGTTACGACGTCCCGCGTTTTCGACTAGCACGAAGCGTCCAACTGCGATGGGACGTCGATGGCAGCGGACGCGTCACGATCGCGACTAGGAGTTGCAGCAGACCGGTCACGATCTATGGAGCAATCCCGCTGCATGCACTATCGCCGAACGACCGGGGTAACACGGCGGCGACGGACAGGCCTGCCATTTTCGAGGACCTGACCGCCGCTCGCGTTCACCCCTTGGTTCGGTCTCTGGTTGATTGGTTTTCGCCAGGAGGAAGAAGGGGAACGACCCTCTCAATGCCAAGCACCGTGTCGTTGTCTGGCCACTCGTCGTCGAAGATATAAACCTCGAACATGCGCAGTTTGCCGTCACGAACAAACAGGACGCAACCTGCCGGATACTCTAGACCAGCGATATGGATCTCGGCATTGCCGCCAGCGAAGTCTCCGGGCACGGCAGCAGGCGCGTCGTCCGGCACGGCGTAATTGACAAAGAAGCCAACGCCGGTCATCTCTACGGTGGTGATACAACAACGTCTGTATTGTGTACGGAGTGCCGTGATTGCCGGATGGTCAGCGACGAGGAGCTGCGGAACCACTACGTCGACAAGCCCCGTGACGTTGCGGGGCGCATTCTCCGCGGTATACGGCTGCTAAGGACGCAAGCCACTGCACGGGGTTCAATTTCTCGGCTCTGCCGAAACCAATCAATAAAGTTGTGAGCCCGATGACTGCTAAATACAGCACCACACCAATGCTTAGGCCAACGGCTCCGCCAAGCGATAGCCAGCCAACGCCGCGAGATTCAACAGCCATTGCGCCAGCGCTTGCACCGACTAGGGGAGAAGCGATCGCTGTGAGCTCGAAGATGTTCATTGTGTCGCCAAACGTCCAGCGTCACGCGGGCGGCGCGTGGGATTCCGAGTTCATTAACGGCGTTGCCGCTGCCTCGCGTGGATGCGATTGTTCTGTGCGGCGTTGAAAAGGTTGGGTAATGATTGGATGCCCAGATCGACTCTGCCGTTCCGCTACCTGCCTCATCATCAAGTCAATATCACCACCTGCTTCGTCTAACATGGCGACGCGAACCATGTGAATCTCGGACACGACTGGGTCGACAAACGTGCTAGACATCACCGGAAAACTCCTCGGGTGTAACGACAAGTGGCGGTTCAAATCCAAAGTCCGGATCAAGCGGTAGATTCCTGGCAGAGTTGCTGCATTGGCGATGTGCCGGCAATTCCACGTCAGCAGGTAATCTACGCCGAAGACGGCTGCGACGGCAACATGTCGTGCATCGGCCGCAGCTTTCTCGGGCAACAAGTGTTTTGCGATGAGGTTTTCCGCCATCTCAGACACGTCAGGACGCTGAATATCCAGCAAGGGAAGATGAACCAGCAGCGCCAGACGGTCCCGCGCTGCTGCCGGGTCGCCAGCGCCGGCCTCGTCGAGCACGAGTTGACTCGTAACGAGATCGTATTTGCGCCGATGGTAGGTCCACTATTGGTGCGTCAATTGCTGACTCGCGAGGAAAAT
>CAIXSC010000679.1 GCA_903921945.1 uncultured Planctomycetaceae bacterium | reverse complement strand
TGGACCTACGGGGTTACGTCGCCGCGATGCACGAGGCGGGTTACGCCAAATCCTCGATCGCGAGGCGCATGGCATCCCTGCGGAGTTTTTTCCGGTTCGCTCAGCGGGAAGGGCATGTGTCGGCGAACCCGGCCAAACCGCTGCGCAATCCCCGCCCCGAACGGGTTCTCCCCCACTGCCTCACGACCGACGAGATCCAGCGCCTGCTCGAAGCACCTTCCAGCCGCCGACCGCTCGGCCTGCGCGACCGCGCGATTCTCGAGACGATGTACTCGGCCGGCATGCGTGTAGGCGAACTGGTGGCGTTGCGAGACCAAGACCTTGATCTCGAATCGGGGTTGGCCCGGGTTCGGGGCAAGGGACGCAAGGAACGCCTGTCCCACCTCGGTTCGTACGCGATCAAAGCCTTGCGGCAATGGCTGTCTGTAAGGCAGCTCGCCGCGCCGGACGCGGCCGGCGGGAGCGCGCCGGTGTTCACAAACCGCTTTGGACGCCGGCTCACGACGCGCAGCGTGGGGCGAATGCTGGAAAAGCTGCTCGCGGAAACGGGACTTGACCAGCGCACCACTCCCCACACGCTGCGGCACAGTTTCGCGACCCACTTGCTGGATCGCGGCGCCGACATTCGCAGCGTGCAGGAGTTGCTTGGCCACAAGAGTCTCGTGACCACTCAGATCTACACGCACGTCAGTACCGCCGGGCTCCGGGCGGCCTACGAACGGGCACACCCCAGAGCTCGGTAGGACTGGGGCGTTAGACGAGTTCCTTTCGCACGGCCCAAACGGCGGCCTGCGTTCGATCCGTGCATTGGATCTTGCGCAGAATGTTTTGGACGTGTTCCTTGACCGTCTCGACGCTAATCTCAAGCGACCGGGCGATTTCACGGTTGCTCAAACCCAACGCGACGTGCCGCAGGACTTGCGTTTCGCGTTCCGTCAACGGCATGTCTTCGCTGACGCCTTCGCGTTTCTTCTCAAGCGTTTCCTTCACGCGGCTGAGGATACTGGACTGGGTCGGCGCGTCGCGCCGAGCGGCCCGGGCGACCGCCGCGACCAATTCCTTCCGCGGCGCTCCCTTGAGCACATAATCAAACGCTCCGAGCGCCGCCGAGCGGGCCACGTACGTTGGATTGTCGTAGGTCGAGAGAATGACGACCGGCGTGTCCGGCGATTTCTTGCGAAGCTTCTCGATCGCATCGAGACCGTCGACATCGGGCATGCGGATATCCATGAGCACAACATCCGGCTTGTGCTTCAAGGTCTGTTCGACAGCCTCCTTGCCCGTGGTCGCCTCCGCCACGATTTTCACATCGGTGTCGTTGAACAGCGTATGCAGTCCACGGCGCACCACCTCGTGGTCATCCGCCACGAGCAACTTGATCGTCATCGTATCCTCCCCGATCGTTCCCCGAGCCTCACTGGGACAGCGTCCAATGCCACCGCTCCCGACGTGGGAGGCCTCCGGGTGGGACGCTGTTGCCTTTTTGCATCGAGAGCGATGGCGAAATCTTAGTTAATCCTGGGTTTTTTTGCTACGGTTAACGCGATTTACGGGAAAAACGCGTCCGAACGGGCGGGTTGTGATTGACCGGCAGGATTTATGACCTAAGGAAACCTTGTGGTCACCTCTCGAGACGCGCCGCCATGAAAAAACGTTCCCTATTGCTCGTCGACGATGATCGGCAACTCCTTGATTCCATGGCCGATTGGCTGGAAATGAAGGGGTTCGCGATTACGAAGGCCGTATCGCGCCGCGAAGCGGCCGACCTACTCGCTCATCGGCCCTTCGATGCGGTGCTGACCGACATCCGTCTTCAAGACGGCGATGGCTTTGACGTCTTGCAAGCTTGCCAACGCATTCCGAACAAACCGGCCGTCATCCTGATGACCGGCTACGGCACCGTGGAAATGGCGGTCGAGGCGCTGCGGGCAGGAGCGTTCGATCTGCTCACGAAGCCGATCATCGACGAAGAACTGGTGATGTCGCTCGGCCGAGCACTCGACCAGAGGAATGTTCTAGAAGAGAACCGCCGCCTGAAGGCCCAGTTGGACAGCCGCTTTGGCCTCGAAAGTGTTGTGGGACGGGACGCCCGCATGCTGCGGATTTTCGACCTGATCGACCGGATCGCCGATACGAAAGCGACCGTGCTCATTACAGGCGAAAGCGGCACGGGCAAGTCGCTGATCGCCCGCGCCATCCATCGCCGCAGCACGCGTCGCGACCATGCATTCGTCGAAATCGCCTGCGGCGCCTTGCCCGAATCGCTGCTCGAAAGCGAACTGTTCGGGCACGTCGCCGGCGCCTACACCGGCGCGGTGGGTGAACGGATCGGCAAGTTTCAACAAGCCGAGGGCGGCACCATCTTTCTCGACGAAATCGGCACCGCGTCGCCCAACCTGCAAGTGAAACTGCTGCGGGTGCTGCAAGAATTCGCCTTCGAGCCGGTGGGAGGCACGCGCACCATCCACGTCGACACGCGAGTCATCTTGGCGACGAACGAGGATTTGGCGAAGGCGGTGCAAGGTGGCCGGTTCCGCCAAGATCTGTTTTATCGCGTCAATGTCATCAATCTTGAAATCCCGCCGCTACGCGAACGGGTCTCCGACATCCCGTTGCTGGCCGCCCATTTCTTGAAGAATGTGGCCGAGGAAACTCGCAAACGCGTCATCGGATTCAGCGCGGAGGCGCACGCCGCGCTCGAACGCTACTCGTGGCCCGGCAATGTGCGGGAACTGCAAAATGTCGTGGAACGCGCGGTTTTGCTCAGCCGCGGCGAATTGCTCGGACTTGACGACTTGCCGGATTCGGTCGTTGCCGCCCCGCCCAGTTTGCTCGATACGTCCGACCCCGGCGCCCTCAAACGCGCCCTGCAAGTGCCCGAGCGGCAAATCATCCTCGAAGTGCTCGAAGCCCATGCTTGGAATCGCAGCGCGACAGCCGAGTTCTTAGGGATCAACCGCACGACGCTGTACAAGAAAATGAAACGCCTGGGACTCGATCGGCCCGCCTCCGCTACCCCCGGCCCGTCAACACCCGACAACCCGAGCACCCGTCGTGTCTAGTTCCCGAGCACCCGCCACGCGCCAGCATACGGCGCCGCACGGCGCGAACTCTTCGCCCCGCTAGCTCAGCGCATACTATCGATGCCGCACGCTCTCAATTGAGCACGCCAAGACAGTTCGAACACTTCCTGAATGCTCGTGAGAGCCACTCAGGGCATCAAGCCGCACGCTTGGCCAGGTAAAGAATCGGACGGTCGCTTCGCGGACCCGCCGTTCGCCAGACCTCATCGAGTAGATGTGGCGACGAGTTCAAGGCGTCACTCCTGGCGACGTATCGCACGACGCAATGGAATGAATACGAAGTCCGCCGCGTGGCCATTTCGCGCGTCCTCGAACGCATCGCGGCGCGGTCGTCATCGTAAAGTCCGACGATAACGACCGGGCCGCCAACCCCACCGGATCGCAGTCACTGTGTACGAAAAAAGGCGGCGGGGTCCCCTCGAGCTCCCAGCTACTCCCCGCCGCCCATCGCTGTGGCCGCCTCTCCCCAGGACAGCCAAGCACTAGAAACCTAGTTTTTGTTTCCTAATTGTCAAACTTTGACTGGGAAATAGTTCCATTCGCTGGCTTGGAATTCAAGTTTCCCAGTCCAAACCGAAGTCAAACGCCACAGCCGAGTGGGTCAGAGCCCCCGCACTAATGCGGTCGATCCCCGTTTCGGCGACCGTTCGGAGCGTCGCGAACTGAATTCCACCGGAGGCCTCCAGTTCGACCGCGGGCGCGATCGCGTTGCGGATCGCGACGGCCTCGATGAGCTGCGCCGGCGTCATGTTGTCGAGCAGGACGATGTCGGGCCCCGCTGGAAGCACTTCGCGTAGCTGCTCCAAGGTGTCGACCTCGATCTCCACAATCGCATCCCGAATCCCCGCGTCGCCATGCTCGGCAAGGTGCTGCTTGGCCTGTCGCACCGCCTCGGCTGGCGGCAGCGCGCCCGCGAACGCGAGGTGGTTGTCCTTGATAAGCACAGCGTCGAACAATCCCAGTCGATGATTGCGGGCGCCACCGCAGCGGACGGCGTATTTTTCGAGCCGTCTCCATCCGGGCGCCGTCTTGCGAGTGTCGTAGAGCCGCGCGCCGGTGCCGGCGATCGCATCGACGTACCGCCGCGTCATCGTCGCGATGCCCGTCAGTCGATTCAGAAAATTCAGCACAATCCGTTCGCTGGTGAGCAGATCGCGGGCGGCCCCGGCCAGGCGTCCCACCGCTTGTCCGGGCACGAGCGCATCGCCATCGTTCGCGTTCGCCTGCCAAGCGACGTCGACTTGCAGTTCGTCCAGGATCGCGGGGACCGCGGCCAAGCCAGCGGCCACGCCGGCGTTCCGGGCGACGATCCGAGCCGCCCCGCGGGTTTCGCGGGGAACCAGGATCACCGTGGTCCAGTCAAGCGACCGGTCCAGATCTTCACGGACGGCAAGCCGCACGAGCTGGCGGCAGTCGTCTTCGCCATGGCGATCCCAATCACGTTGGCGGAATTCCTTAGCCATCGACGTCTCCAGGGGAAGTTCCTCAATTGCGGGCCGCTCGCCAGATGCCTGTCAGGTCGCCATAATATGGCCGCATGTCCGGTGACGGGAGACTGGCAAGGCGCGGAATGGGAGGTCGCAGGATGGCTCAGCCGACGCATCAGGAATCATCGCGTCCGGCCCCGCCGCGTGAACCGCAGTGGCTCGCGGCCGCCGACTTGCGAACCATTGCGGTTTTTGTCGCGGCCGGCTGGATCGCGCTCGCGAGTTGGCTGGGCTGGAGTGGTTGGCGACAGTTCGACGAACGCGAGTTGGATCGCGCGGGGCGGCGAGAGGCGCCAGCGAACCTCGGTCCGTCTTTTCGGGTGGAAGTGAATTCGGCCCCGTGGCCAGAGTGGACGCTGCTGCCGGGCATTGGGGAAACGACGGCCAAGCGAATTGTCGAGCATCGCGACCGGGCCGGCGGGTTCGCGCGGCTCGACGACCTCCGCCAAGTGCGAGGGATCGGGCCCAAGACGCTGGAGCGTTTGCGGCCGTATTTGTTGCTGGAGCCGCCGTCCCGCGCGACGACGGGCTTCCCGGATCATGCGCGGTTTGGCCAGGGACCTTTGCCGTGGACTTCCAGCTCGCCAGCCAATTCCAGCCTTCCGGCGACCAGCCCCAGGCCATCGCCGCTCTAACGGAGGCGATTAAGCAGGGCCGGCGTCATCAAGTGCTGCTCGGAGTCACCGGTTCCGGCAAGACGTTCACGATGGCGAACGTGATTCAGCGGGTGCAGCGTCCGACGCTTGTGTTGTCACACAGATCGAAGAGCACACGTCTGAACTCCAGTCACATTCAGAAATCTCGTAT
>CAIXSC010000678.1 GCA_903921945.1 uncultured Planctomycetaceae bacterium | reverse complement strand
CCGCAGCGGGACCGCCGCTCGCCCGCGGCGCTCCGAAGGCCGACACCACTAGCCGTTGCCGCGCACGCGCTCCGAACAATTCGATCCGCGGCGGCGCAAGGTCGACGCGCTGCCAAACAATCGGACTCGCCACAGTCGCAGCGGTCGCGATAGGCGCAGCTGTCGCCGTAGGGGCAGCGGTCGCCGTAGGCGCGGCAGTCGCCTCAGCCGTGGCAGCGGCGTTGCCAGCAGGGCGAGCTTCGGCGGCCGCTTGGGGCGTTGGTTCGGGCGGAGCACCGCAAACGCGGCCATGCGTGGCGTTCCAGCCGACGCTCGCTAGGCACACCAGCGCAAGGCAGCGGACCGAGGAACCACTTGTTCGGCTCATGATGCGATGACTCATGGCTTTTTGATTTCCACTTCCAATTCCAAGGGACGCGGCTCCTCTTGAAACGAACCGACACGCGCGGTCGAGGCGATCCGGATCCGTTCGCGGCGCGGCTTGGCGTCTGGAGAAACCCTCAGGGTGAATTCGATCTTCGAGCCTTCAGCGGGCAGTGTCAATTCGGCGGGCAACTCGATGTCGGCGAGCGGCGTGGAAGCGGGCGTCAGCGTGATTGGGCCGACGAAGCCCGTCAGGCGTTTCGCTTCGATCCGCACCGGAGTCGAATCGCCCGGCGCGAGCGTCACCGATTTCGTCTCGAATTCCAACTGGTAGGCGGGCTGCACTCGCAGCGTTACCGAGCGGACCAGCGTCACCGATCGGCCATCCGCCACGCCGGTGGCCGCAATGTCCACGCGTTCGACCGCGTCGTTCGCTTGGCTCCGCGAATGGAACGTGCCAACCACCGAACGCTCGGCAGCGGATGCCGGCGGAAAACGGTAGAACAGCTGCCGCCGCCCTTCCGCTTCTTCCCCGAACTGGCCACCGCCCGTGGCACGGAATGTGATCGTGTCGGCGAATCCCTCGACTCGCGGCGTCGCCATCCGTAACGGCGATTGCAAGTAACGCGGCAGGATCACTTCCGACTCTTCGAGCTCGACGCCGAACGGACTCGGGGGCGTAATCTGCAGTGCGAAGCGGGTCCGCACCGACGGCGGGAGCCACCGCTGATTGTCACGCAGCGCAAGCCGAATCAGGTCGACATTGATCACCTGCTTGTCCACCAGCGGCTGCGCGACGACCTCGACCACGGCGATCGGTTCGGCCGGCGGCGATGGCGTGTCCTTGGCATCCGCCGTTGTGGTCTTGGGATCGGGTGAATTGCCGAGCGGTGTTGGCGGCAGCAAACGCGCGGCGATACCTATCGAATGAATCCCCAACGGCGCGTCCGGCGCGGCGACGATTCGGCAGATCATCGAGTTCATGCCCGAGGGAATTTCGCGCGGTTGAATGGTCACGCCGGGAGGCGCGTCGACCAACTCGAATTCGATCGGACCGCTGAAGTCGGTTCGCGTGACCGTGAACGGCAACGATTGGTAGCCGCCCTGAGGGACCGTGAACGATGAGTGCTCGGCGATCACTTGAACTCGCGGCCCCACCGGTTCGATCAGAACGCGATAGGCCATGTCCGGGCCGAAAGCGCCCGTTGCCTCGCGGACCATCAAGTGGTAGCGGCCATCCCGATCGGAGTTGAACACGAGGGCCGCCTCATCGAGCGCCCCGCCGGGTAGGTTTTGGTCGTCGGCCCGCTGCATTTCCCGCCCTGTCGAGTCGTAAATGGCAATCTCGACATCGGCCGCCGATTGCAACGACTTCGTTTCCGCGCGTACCGACCATCGACGCCCTTTCGCCAAATCCAGCGCGAACCAATCGCGATCCCCGGGCTTTTCGAGCACACCGTGCCAGTGCGCCGGAGGAGCGGCCGTCGGCGCCGTCGCCTGTTCCAAGACATCGTTCGGTTCGGTTTCCACGACATTCTCGAGCGGCGACACCAACAGCGGAGCCCAACTTGGGGAATCGTCGGCCGGGCGCCGTAACTCGTGAAAATGAACCCACGAACCGGTCATAGGCCGCAACGCTCGCCCAACGACTTCGATCGGCGCGGGAACAGCGGACGCAGCTTCTGGAACAAACGCTTCCGGCAGCGTCACGGACGTCGCCACGCCAGGCTTTACCGCGGACGGCAGAGCGTGGCGAACCGCCGGAAACCGCCCCATTCGCAGCACGTACTGCCAATTCGGCGCACCCAAGTATCGCGAATCACGCACCTCGACCGTGTAGACACCCTCCGTCGCAAACTGGTGCTCAAAACCGCAATCGAAGAAAATCCCCGGATCGTTGTCCCGTTCCACCACCAGCCGCCCTGCCCCGTCGCGGATCGCGAGCAACGGGTCGGCGTCCGTTCCAAAACGGCTCGCCATCACCTCGAACGACAACCGTTGTCCCGCCCGCACCCAGATCGGATACCGGTCGACCGTCGCGGATCGCAGCGTTCCGAAAACAGCCACCGGAAATTCGCGCTGCGGATTGTCGAGCACCGCTCGCGGCGCCAACTCGTCGACCGCGAACAACAGCAGATTGCTCAGACCGCTCTCGGTGGCCAGTCGCAAACCGTAGACGCCCAGCGGACAGTCCGGCGACGCTTCCACCTCCAACACACACTTGTCGCCATTCGTCACTTCGCGGCCCACCACCCGCAGATCGCCAACGGGCATGGAAGTCCACACGCCAACGGGACGTGCCAGCCGGCTGCCCGTGAATTCCAGCCGAGTTCGCTTGCCCCGCGCCACGCTGCTCGGAGCCACATGCGACACCGCCGGCTCGCCCCGATCCGCGGCCGGCGCCGCCGCCACGGTTCCATGACCATCGAACGTCGGCAGCGTCGCAATCGTCGTCAGCGTGGCGAATGTCACGACCAAACCTGAGATGGCGCCGCGGCGGCAAGGGGCGAAGGTGGAAGGCATGTGGATGGAGGGAATCGGGTGGCGGGTGGCGGGTGTTGGGTGGCGGGTGGCGGGATACGGAAGTCAGGGGTCGAGGGTTTCGGCGATTGGGTTAGATTGTGGATCGTCGCTCGAGCATACGCATCAGAATCTGCGGATGCATAAATGTCGAGAGCGAATGATTGGGACGTTGATTCGGCGAGGCTAATTGCCATCGTTTTTCCCGGAGCGGCTCAAGCCGCCCGGTTGTAGCGGAACGGCACCAGTTGCCCGGTTGTAGCGGAGCGGCACCAGTTGCCCAGTTGTAGCGGAACGGCACCAGCGGCCCGGTTGTAGCGGAACGGCACCAGCTGCCCGGTTGTAGCGGAGCGGCGTAAGCCGCCCGGCCCTGGCGCCGCTCGATGTG
>CAIXSC010000677.1 GCA_903921945.1 uncultured Planctomycetaceae bacterium | reverse complement strand
CACACGACCGACACGTTGCCACAAGTGAAGGCGGCGTTCGAAGCGAAAAAGGCGGTCCTGGTCGACGTTCGCGAATCATCGGAATGGAAAGCGGGGCATGTCAAAGGCGCGCAATCCCTTCCGCTGAGTGCTCTGGAAAAGGGTGTTTCCGCCGCCGAACTTGAGCGCGCCTTGCCCAAGGATCGAATCATCTATCTGCATTGCCAAGCCGGACGTCGTTGCTTGCTCGCCGCTGAAATCCTGGTGAAAAAAGGTTACCAGGTCCGACCGCTCAAGCCGGGTTTTCCAGCGCTTCGCGACTCCGGTTTTCCTGTCGCCACGGGTGAGTGAGCGTTCAGCCGCCAAGTCGTTTCACCGGTGCCGGGAACTCGGCCAGATCTGCAACTCAACCGCCGAGTGCGTTGCACGCACGGCGGGAGTCTGAACACCAGCGTGCCAAAGTCATTCACGGGTCGTCGGTGAGGGGGCGCCCGTGCCGTAGCCTGTTGGCAGGCCATCGCTCGGAGGTGGTTTTTTCACGGGGCTGGCAGGCAACGCTTCGCGAAGGTCCCAGGGGGACTCGCTGGCTGACGGCGACAACGCGCCTGGTTGCTCCGCCAACCGGGCGAGTCGGAAAACCTTGTCGGCGGCCTTCGCTTCGGTGCCGGATTCGGCACCGACGGCGTGGCCCCAAATCAGTTCCGCCCCATCGCGCGTCAGAAGCCGATATTGGCGATCGGGAAGCCTTCCCCGGGTGCCTTGGGGCGGAGGCGGCAGGAAGACGCGATACAAGCGAGCCCCGCGCCAAGCGTCCCTCAAGGTTTCCGCGATCACAGCCGCCTCGGCGATAGCCGGATCCCCCCACGGCGTGCCCGGCGATCCAACGGGAAGCGTGTCGCCGACGGCGATTCGCAGGAAATCCCGCGTTTGTTCCGGCGTGAAATCCTGGGGGGGTAGGAGTACCCCAGCCGCATCCACCGGCAGCAATCCCCGTTGTCCGTTGGTCGTGACTTCCACCATCGCAACCGGACGTCGATAATCCAACTCCACGATCACTCGGCCGGAATAATCCTTCCGAACACGCCGTACGTGGGACACCCAGCAGTGCAACGCGAACTCGCGAGCGACCTTCAGTGTGACTTGGGGATCGAGCAGGCTCAACGTTGCCAAATTGCCGTCGCGGAAAACCTCGTCCTTCACGCTCGCGGGGATCCATTCCGGCTGCGGCGGCAGTTCAAGGCGTTCGGCGTCGATCGCGTAACGAGGGTGGTTTTGGACGAGCGTCCCCCAGCGTTGCCAGGCGTACGCGAAACCCCCGCCGAAAAACACGAGCAGGATGACAAAGCAAGAGAACGTGGCCGCCGCTCCCTGAAGCGGGAGGGAGAACGCTTCGCCCGCTAGGCGGAACGGACCGCGACGGGTCGCGGATGTCGCACGTTCCATCGCGTTGTCCTCGGGCCGCTCTTTGGGAAAGCCTTACCAGACTTCGATTTGCGGGCTCAACGTGACCCCTAATCGACTCTGCACCTGATTCCGCACTAATTCGATCAAGTTTAGCACATCGCGGCTGGTCGCCCCGGTTCCGGAGATAAAGAAATTGGGGTGGGCCCCGCAAATCTCCACCTGGCCGGAACGACTGCCCTTCAAACCGGCTTGCTCGATCAACGCGGCAGCGGTGGCGCCAAGCGGATTCTTGAAAATGCAACCCATGCTCAATTCGCCCGCCGGTTGGCTTGCCTTGGCGATAATCCACTGCCGCTGCATCCGTTTGGTCAGCACTTCAGGCGATTCGCGCTCCAACTGGAACGAGGCTTCCAGGATCGCCAGTTCGTCCAGGCTGCTCGCTCGATACCCAAACCGCAACTCGTCACGTTGCCGCGTGACAATCTCGCCCGTCCGGAGCATTACCGTGGCCGATTCGGTCCAGGGACCGATATCACCGACTTCCGTCCCCGAATTGCCGTGAAGCGCCCCCCCCACGGTTCCGGGGATGCCAACCAGCGTCTCCAAACCCGCGAGCCCTTGTCCGACGGCGGCGGAAATCGCGTGCCCCAGTTTGGCCCCGCCGCCACAGACAATCCGCGACTCGCGAACCGTCGTGTGGCGAAACGACCCCGCCGACAATCGCACCACAACCCCAGGCACGCCCTCGTCACGGACTAGTAGGTTCGAGCCGCCGCCCAGGAGCCGAACAGGCCAGCCAAGTTCCGCGCAGCGCTTCACCAAGCCCGACAACTCGTCGATCGACGTCGGTTCGGCGAAATAATCGGCAGCGCCACCCAGGCGGAACCACGTGTGCTGCGCCAGCGGTTCGCGGGCTCGGACGATGTGTTCAAAACCGCTTAGCGGTGGCATAGCACGTCTCTCTGGCTCGAAAACCCGGGCCGTCGGGATAATAGGCCCCGCTATGTTAGGTGTCAACGCGAACGGATGAGTCACCAGGAGCCGCCGGGACCGAGGGGGAGGTTTCAGGTTAGGGGGGCAGGTTGCGAGTTGCGAGTTGCAAGATGCGGGT
>CAIXSC010000676.1 GCA_903921945.1 uncultured Planctomycetaceae bacterium | reverse complement strand
TGCGGCGCCGATAGTTGGGCAGCAAGCCTCGATGTGCTCATGCGGCGCCGATTTGGGGGCCATCCCTGCCGTCGCCTACAGCTCGGCGGTAAACGAGTCGGCGGTAAACGAGTCGGCGGTAAACGAGTCGGCGGTAAACGTGAGCGGTAAACGTGAGCGGTAAACGTGGGGCGGGCGATACTGGATCGCGGGCACCCTTCGCGGCAGGGGCCCAAGGTAGTGCCGACTTTTCGAGGGCGACCGTGGAATAATAAGGAAACGCGCCATGCCTGGCCCTTGGTAATTCCCTGTCGGCCAGCCAACCTCACGGCCATCGCAAGGCCCCAAACGGTAACCGCCGTCCGCTTCGGAAGGACGTCGCCGTAGCATGTGCTCCAAAGATCGCAACCTTCATTCATTCAATGGTTTGCGACTCGCACTCTGAGCCGGATCCAGGCGACGATCCAGCCCCAACCCGACAACTAGCCACTACGCCATCCCGGCAAGACAGTCTGAGATAAATAATGAGTGCGTTAGCCGGCCGGCCGAGCCCGGAAAACGCGCGAAATCGGGTGCGTTCCAGGGGCCAATGGGCGTCGTTGGTCGCTCCCTAGCGCGAAAATCGCGCGGTCGCGGGCGACGAAGCCACCTGAACCAACCTAAGTCAACCTAGATTCACTCGGGACCCTTCTGGAGAAGGGGTTCGGCGGGCGTCTTGACGATTTCGACGCCCGATTGCGCGCAGCAGAACCCGAAGCCGTCCGTAAGCGGCCTTTTTTGAACGGTGCGATCATTTACTTTTCAAGCGGAGGACGTCGCCAACCGTCCGGATGCTTGCGACCGAGTCGCGGCGAGTCGCCCAACCTCTTGGGCTAGCCGACCACACCGCTTGCCGTCGGTTAACGAGCCGGCGGACTCGCATCCGCCACGAAGCGGCGACAATCACGTCGCATCGCGGCAGCGACCTCCGCCATCCAGCGGAAACGGGGAGCCACGATCTCCACCGCGTCCGACCACTTGGTCACGTCCAACCCATAACGCAACCAAGCGGGCGGCAACTCCACGGGGAGCTCCAACGCAGCCGTTTTCAACGCCGCATCCGCACGAGCCGAAACCACATTGGCCTCGAGCCAATCCAGATAAACGTCGAGCGGCAGCCGATTGAATAACGGCGACCTCCTCGCAGCGTCCGAACGAACCGCGTTTGATGCCGTCTCGATGGCCGCCGCTTCGCGCACCGCCTGGTCGCACTTGACGCTCGCCTCGGATTCCGGCGCTTCATCCACCTTGGGAGACGCCGGCGGACTTTGAGAACCGTCCGCGTCCAGTTCGCCAGCCATCCAATCCCCATCGCCCGTTTGCCGCGCGTGCGCCGCCGTAAACCGCGAACTCGCGAGATCGCACGCAAGCCCCGCACGCACCGGCAGGGAATTGATTTGTAAGCTCGTCGCCAAACGCTGCTCGTCATCTTCCAATTCGACAGAACTAAACCGCTCGCCGAAAAAGTGCCCCCGGACGCCATCCTCGGCGTTGGCCGCTCGCGCGATCGGCTCTTTGAGCATGATCATCAGCCAACTGATACTACTCAACCGCCGTCGTAACTCGGCCACCCATTCACGCTTGCGCAATAGCTGCTTGAGCAGCTTGCTTCCTATTTCCGCCTTGAGCTCGAGATCCTGCCGCGACATCCGATACCAGCGACGGATCACCTGCTCGGCGGAAAGCTTGGCCGCAAGGTCCGGACGATTGCGAAGCACCGCATGAAACTCGTTGTCGATGATCCCGAAATCCGTCAGGTCAATCGCGAAGAATTGGGTGATCGCTCTCAATCGCTTGGCAATCCATTCCTGGCGGTGGTCGAGCTCCAGTCCGCCAGCGGTGCGATCGCGGAATGAACTCCGACGAACACAGCGACTGCTACAGTGGTAAGTACCGACTCGCTTCTCATCAATCTGCCGTCGGCGCGCACTGCGGGGCATAGAGAAGTCTCCTTCTCCCGAAGAAACATGCCCCACGCATGTGATCGCTGATCGAGTCCAATCCGAGCCGAAAGCCCAGGAGAGGCCGAGTCGACGTGTGTTCGACGTTCATTCCACGTCTATTCGACTTCCATCCCAATCGGCCTTGCCAGACCGCCATCGAGTCGTGCAACCTCAACGGCCCGCCTTCAAACTCGCGACTCGCGACTCCGCGACTCGTGAAAATCTTTCGCACCGGCCCACAGTTTGACCAGAGCACACGCCAAGATTTTTTCGGATTCTCCAGTCCCATCCACTCGTGGCAAACGTCTGACACACGATTCACGCGAGTAGGAAACAGCGACCGGCGCGAATCACTCGCCAAGATCCCACAATCGGCCCCACTTGCCGCCACTCGCGATCCCCTGCCGGCAGAGAACTACCCGAGCCTCCCGCCACTCGAAACCATCGCCTGGAAAATTTCAGCGACTTTTCGCTTCATTCCCAGCGCCACCGACCCACCGATCCAGCCACCTACCGACCCACCGACCCACCGACCCACCGAACCACCGATCCAGCCACCCACCGACCCACCGATCCACGTCGCCACCTAGCCACGTCGCCAACCAAACACCTACTCTGAGGAGGAATGCGGCACGCATTCCCTTACTTGATCTTTCACCGCGAGGAGCGACCCCCATGTTCCGCGTCACCCGCCAGATCGACTTCTGCTACGGCCACCGCCTGCTCAACTACGATGGCAAATGTCGGTTTTTGCACGGCCACAACGGCCGGGCCGAGATCGTCATCGAAGCCGAGACACTCGACAATCGTGGCATGGTGCTCGACTTCTCCGACATCAAACGCGTTGTCAGCCGCTGGATCGACGAAACACTCGATCACCGCATGCTGCTCCACCGCGACGACCCGGCTGTGGCGATGCTGCAATCCATGGGCGAACCGCTGTTCCTCATGGACTCCAACCCCACGGCGGAAAATATCGCGAAGCTCATCTACGAGTTCACCGCCAACCACGGCTTCCCAATCGTCGAAGCTCGTCTGTGGGAAACGCAAAACTGCTTTGCCACCTACCGCGGATAGCGTTCCCGCGAAGCGACGATCCCAACGGGCGTGTGCGTCCCGAAAGATGGGACCCGGATAACCCGCGGCGATGCGAACAGAAAAGTCCGGGCGGCCGTTACCCTCGCAAGTGTCCAGGCGCTGAGCGAGCCGGACCAAGGCGATGCGAACAAAAAAAGTCCGGGCGGCCGTTACCGGCCGCTCCGGACCTCGTCCCCCCCAGGGATTGATCGTTCATAGATCAATGGATGCGATCGCGAATGCGGAACTTGCGGACTGGGGAGGGACAGAGGGAATCTATCGGCAGCCCAGCACCGCGACTTTGACGATTTCGCCATCTCAATCGATCTTGGCAAAGGCGTCGACTTTGGGGACTATGCCTCAACAATCTGTAGCGATAATGCCGATTTTACCGTCGGCTTCCGGATCACACCCCGAGAAAGGATGCTCCCGGTGTCCCGCCATAACCGATCGACTGCGTCCCCCCATCGCCTCTCCCTGCTCGCAATTCTCGGCAACCTCGGCTGGCCGTTGTTGCTCGGCTTGGCCGCGAC
>CAIXSC010000675.1 GCA_903921945.1 uncultured Planctomycetaceae bacterium | reverse complement strand
TCTCGCTCTCGGTGGCGGAATGAACGCGGCGATGCCGGCGAATGGGCAAGAACCGAATCTATCGCTGTCGGATTTGGAGTCGCGGATTGAATCGCTGGAGCGGCAAAACCAGCAACTTCGTGAATCGCTCTTGGATCGTTTGCCGTCCACCGACCGCGAGACCACAACGCCGACGGAAACCACCTCGGTCTTGATGAACTCGCCAAACCTCGACCTGACTCGGTTCAGCGAGTTGATGGAGGCGTATCGCGCCGAGGAGGCGGCGAAGTTCGGAAACGTGGGCGCTGGCGAGTCGGGCAAAGAGGCGACTGGCGGGACGGGCGGCGGCCACGAAGTCGGCTCGGATCTCAGCATGACCGCGTCGTGGAAAGACGGACTGGAACTGTCGACGAAAAACAAGGACTTCCGGGTCCACGTCGGCGGGCGAACGCAAATCGACAGCGGTTGGTTCAACGTGGACTCGAACGTCTACGACACGTCGCTCGGTTACGCTCAGCCGACGGCTGGCTTGGGGAACGTCTACGGCGATGGTGTCGACTTCCGCCGGGCTCGATTCCGCATCGACGGCACGATGTACGAGCAGATCGAATGGGCGGCCGAATACGACCTTGTGAACTCCGCCGTGCTCGACAACAGCGCCCGCGCGCTGTCCGCGCCCACGGATCTCTGGTGGGCGTTCAAGGAGGTGCCCGGTTTGGGAACGGTCAAAATCGGCAACCAAAAGGAAGCGATCGGTTTCGAGCACATCGTGAGCAGCCGCTTCCTGCCGTTCATGGAACGCTCGTACAACCAGGACACTTTCTATGGCGGAGCGTTTAACGGTTTCAATCCCGGGATCACCGCGTCGGGAACATACGGTGTGGATGACATCGGCACGTACAATGTTGGCATTTTCAAACCGGCCAATAACATCTTCGGTTTCAACACGGGCGATGGCGACTACTCTGCCACGGGGCGGCTCACGCGATTGCTGTGGTGGGAGGATGACGGGCGGCAGATGATTCACATCGGCGGATCGTTGCGGCAAGCGACCGCGGTGTCCACCAATGTCGGCGCCGGATCGGCAAGCCGGTTCCGCTCGCAAACGTTCCGCACCCGCGACGCGATCCGTACCGGCTTGTCGGCCAACTGGCCGACACCCGCCAACATCACGCTGTTTGGCGACGATGAACAGACCGCGAACATCGAGTTGGCCGCCGTGTTCGGCCCGTGGACGTTTCAGGCCGAATACCTTGTGAACGCGTTGCAGGACGCGCGGTTGACAGGAACCGGGCCGGGTGGCACGACCGCCGTCTACCACGGCGGTTACGTGCAAGTGCTTTACTTCCTCACCGGTGAAAGCGACCACTACGGGAAAAAGCTTGGCGCCTTCGAACGGGTCCGCCCCAACGAGAACTTCTTTCTTGTCAAGGATACCCATGGCCAACGCTGCTTCGGCAGCGGCGCATGGCAAGTCGGCGCTCGCTACAACTTCCTCGATCTGAACGACGAAGGGCTTGACGGCGGCATCCTGCACAACGGCACGTTCGGGCTGAACTGGTTCCTCAATCCGAACATGAAGCTTCAATTCAATTACATGTTGACCTATCGCGACGCGCCGCTGGCGGGCGACGTTGGCGACGGCATGATTCACGGCTGGGGAATGCGGCTCGCCCACGACTTCTAAGCGAGCCTTCCGGTCCAGCCCACGCGTTCACACCTTTTCCACGGCATTCCTTACCGCATGGCCGGCGATTCCCCGTCGCGCCTTTCCTACGAGGTTTCTCATGAAAATTCCGTCTATTCGCCGAACCGCGATCGCTCCCGATCCGAGGATTTGTCCGCCCGTGTCGCAACATCGCGATCGCCGCGACCCGATGGCGCTCGCCACGGCCCTGCTCGCGGTCGTGGGCGCCGCCGTCATTGCCGCCAGCGCGGCCGCCGAATCCGAGATGGTGGCCGGAGCCGCTGGCGGCGGATGCCCGCGTTGCAAGGAGGGCGTGTGTTACCAAGAGGTCGTCACCTACCGCTGCAAGCAGGTGCCGGATAACAAACAGGAAAAGAAGATTGTTTACGAGTGCCGAGAAGTGCCCTATTGCCAGCACAAACTTCCGCGACTCGGCCACGGCGACTGCTGCCCCGAATGCGAGGCCTGCCCGAAGTTCAAGAAAGTGCTCGTGAAAAAGGAAATCGTGGTTGGCGAGACTTGCGGGACGAAATGCGTGCCCGAAAAGTTCGTGGAGCGAATCCCGGTCCCGTGTTGCCGCTGCGGCTACAGTCCACCCGGAGCCATCACCTCGCCCGCGTCGCCCGCCGCGTCCGCCACTGAACCGGCCACCTTGCCCGCTGTCGCTCCCACAGGTCCACCTAACCATGGCCCAACGCCAGCGACCCGTGCAACCGGCGACGACACGGCCCAAAGCAACGCTTCTGACTCCACAAGCGTCCGAAACACGACTCGACCCGCCAGCACTAGCCGTGCGAGCGAACGCCGCACGGCAGTGATCGCCACGAACCGCTCGGCAGCGATTGCCGAGCGATTACCATCCACGGAACCAGCGACACTCACAACCCCAAGAAGCGAACGGCTGCCTCCACTCGGAGACCAGCCTGGCAAAGCCGTTCGCCGATCCATTCGCGACGAAGCGGCAGCGCCAGGCATTCAGCCGCTGGAAGGACAGCTGATCCGTTTGTCGTCTCCTCAGAGCCATTGAGAGCTAGTAATTCGGAATCGGATTCCCGTCGTCGCGAGCGCACAACCGTTGGAAGGTCGTGGCGTCGACGGTGTAGCTGATGAAACGAACCGAACCATCGGCCAGACCGAAATTCACACCGCCGGGATGCAAAGCGCCAAAGAGCACCTCGCACTGATCGAACCCCCGGCGGTCCGGCAATGGCGGCGTGTTGCCCCAGCGCACCACGTCCCAGTCCCAGCCCGATGTGTAGCCCTCGTTGTCGTCGCACTGGGCGGTTCCCATCGCCAGCCGGTCGAGCCGCTTTTCGCCCACCAGGATCGTGTTGGCGGTGCCATCCGTAATCGATTGGAAACCGATCGGGCCGCGGTTGTTGCGGACGATGCAACCGTTGTAGCCATCGCCCCAGGCATAGCCCGTCGACGTGTACAGGCCCGCGTTGCCAGCGTAGTCATTCACGGCTCGACTGCCCACCACGGCAGCCGGACGACGAGTCGGACAGTAGTAAGTCTTCACCGGGGCCCCCTGCACTTGAGAATCGGTCGGCAGATCCCACAGGTTCTGTTGTTCGATGTACGGCAATAATTGATAGAGCCATCCCCAGCCCTGCCGATTGACCACTTCCGGCTTGCCATTGGTGAATGTGCGGGCCGAATAGTAATCCATACCGCCCGTCGCGAAAGACCCGTGCACATCATGGTGGTTGTGGAATCCCAAGCTCATCTGCTTGAGCTGGTTTTGGCACTGGGTCCGCCGCGCCGCTTCGCGAGCCGCCTGCACAGCCGGAAGCAGCAACGAAACCAAGATGCCGATAATGGCGATTACCACCAGCAGTTCAACCAGCGTAAACCCAGCCTGCATCCGCCGCTGGCGGCCACGCGGCGCGGCACCGCCGCAAACATCCATTTGCAACATGAAAGAACTCCGAGAAAAGGAAATGGAACAAAGCAATATAGAAAGGACAGAGAAGAAAGTTGCCAGTTGCTAGCTTCCCGGCTTATGGCCGCTCGGGAAGTTGGCTTCTTTGAAATCTTCGGGGCCCATCAAGAAGACGCCCATGGCGGTCATGACGAACCGATTGCCGCCGCTGCCGTCTTTTTCGTAGGCGATGACGAGCGGTTTCAGTTCCATGCCGGCCCGGACGTCGGCGCCCCAGATCACGACGTGCGGCTGGTTGTCGTTGGGCGAGTTGAGGAGCGATTCGAGCGATTGGCCGGGGCTGAGGAACGGTTTGAGTTCCTCGGCGTTGGCAGGCGGACGGCGCAGCTTCTCGGTCGCGGCTCGGTAAACGGCGCTGAATTGTTCCAGTTTTTCACCGGTGCCCTTCTGGACACGGGGCGCGTCGCCGCAGCCAGCGACAGCGGCTACTGCGAGTGCCATGGCCAAAATGGTCGCCAGCGACAAGGACGAAAAACGGCGGTAGATGGGAAGGATGACGCGACGGCATGTCGCGGCAGCCGATTCCCGAGGGGATGGAGTTCCCAGGGGGCCAGCGGTCATCGAAGGTGATCCTTGGGGCGGAATGAGGAAAAGAAATCAAGACAAGTACGGCCGGATTATCAAACGTCCGCCCGCTCCGATCAATTCCGAATTCCGAAAAAACGGCCGATTTCCGACCCGCAACACGCGATCAAAGCGAGGAATCGCCCCATTATCGCGCCGGCAGCCTCGTTTACCGCAGCTTCGTTTACCGGAGCTTCGTTTACCGGAGCTTCGTTTACCGGAGCTTCGTTTACCGCAGCTTCGTTTACCGCAGCTTCGTTTACCGCCGAGCCGAAGGCGACGGCCGGGTTGGCCCCTCGATCGGCCTCGCCATAGCCGATTCCGCGTTGAAGCCCGGACTGCGAGTTGCTTCGGTGCGCGATGCCAATCCGGCTTTGCGGCCCGGGCCTGCACAACGCTTCGGTGCGCGATGCCAATTCCGCTTTGCGGCCCGGGCCTGCGTGCCGCTTCGGTGCACGAGGCTAAACCGGCTTTGCGGCCCGGGCCTGTGTACCGCTTCGTGGCGCAATGCCAATCC
>CAIXSC010000674.1 GCA_903921945.1 uncultured Planctomycetaceae bacterium | reverse complement strand
TGGACCCGCGCGCCACGCGGCAAGCAAGACTGGCCGCTGGAATTACGCCACGAACGGGACGCGGCGTGAGCGATCGTTCACCGGCGATGGTCGCGTTCCAAAGTCGTTATCATGGGGTCGAACTACGGCCGCACGATTCGGTTGGCGACCGACCAGCCAGTGTCCGTCGCGCATCCCCGCAAGCCCTTCGAAAACCGTTTGGAGTCGCCCGATGCCTCGATTCGTGTTACTGCTGGCTGGACTGTTGGGCGCGTCGGGGGTTGGGCTGGGAGCGTATCAGGCACATGGATTGGAAAAGCTGCTGACCCGGCGCGAGCTCGCGCCCGAGCTGATTGAGCGGCGGCTCGACAACTGCGACACAGCGGCGAAGTACCAGTTGTTTCATGCCCTGGCGTTGGTGGGAGTGGCGACACTGGCCACGCGCCAACCGTCGCGGTGGTTGAAGGTAGCGGCCAGCTTGTTCACGGCGGGAGTGGCCGGGTTTTCCGGCGGGCTGTACTTGATCGTGTTCGCGGGTACGGCCGTCCACTGGGCGATCGTTCCAGCGGGCGGACTGCTGTTGATTTTGGGCTGGCTGGCGTTAGCGATCGCCGCCGTGCGCGGCTGTCCCCAGGAAGCGTGACCGAGCCGCATCCACGTCCTCCATCGGCGATGGTGAACGCGGACGTCGCCCAGTGGTTCGGCGACCATGGTTTTTCTCTTCCGCGACCATCCACATTCCCGTCAGCTACCGGTTCGAGGTGGCGGGTTTTTGCGGAGCGCTGCGGAGCCCAAAGCCGACCGACTCGGACAACCTCCCGGGCCGCCGCCCGCCGAGTTGGCATTCCAGCGTTCGCGCTCGCTCCCCGACACGTCAGGCCGACGCCCCTGGCCCGCTCCTCGGTTCGGATTTTTCCGAACGTACTCGTCTTGTCGGAAAGAGCGGCACGGCTCCAGTCACGGGTGGCGAGTGCCGTGGAAGAAGTCGCCATCCACCCTAGACACGTCGCGGGTGGGCTTCGTATATTTTTGGGACGTTTGGATTGGCTTCCGGTCGAGCAGGTTCAGGGATAGTTTTTCGGCCCGGTCGCTAGGCAATTGGGTTTTTGGGTTGGTTGTTGGTGGTTTGTTCGGGGCGGTAGCTCAGTTGGGAGAGCGCTGCGTTCGCAATGCAGAGGTCGGGGGTTCGACTCCCCTCCGCTCCACTTCGCAAGGCTGATTGTCAAACCATGGCAATCAGCCTTTTTTCGTGCCAAAACCCTAGGAAATAAGGGGTTACGGCAACGCTTCGAGCGGCTTCGGCAATCCCGACAATTCCCAGCCGGTTGCCAGACAAAGACAGGTTTTGACCCCGTTTGAACCGCGTTCCTGCAAGCGTTCCTGCAAGCTTTCGCGGATTCCCTGCAAGCGTTCGCCGCATTCCTGCAAGCGTTCGGGGGGCGACCACTCCGGCGGTGTTGTGGCGGGGATCGGCGGCGGGATCCCAGGCGGCGAGTCGGTTCAGCCGGTCGACTGGCGGCGGGCGGCGGCGGGATCCGCAAACTCGTTTACCGCCGAGCCGCAGGCGACGGCCGGGTTTACCCTCGATCGGCACCGGGGTGGCGAATTCCGCTTTGCGGCCCGGCCAGCACTTTCGG
>CAIXSC010000673.1 GCA_903921945.1 uncultured Planctomycetaceae bacterium | reverse complement strand
GAACGGGGGTCACTGCTTGCTGTGTTCAAAAAACGGCCCCTCGCCTCAGCAGTCGAAGGATCGCCGGCGACACCGCCTGCGACATCGCCGGCGACACCGCCTGCAACACCGCCGACGCCGATGGCCGGCGGCGAAATTCCCGAAGGCAAATGGACCGTGGGAACGGCCGAAGAACTACCGGCCCAGCAGCCGTCCCCAACTTTCGAAGGTCCCCGGAACGCCGCGCCGCGCCGGCTGTTCCAGCGAACTGACCGACCGCTCGCCATGGTTGGTTCTGATCCCGAGCCTGTTCCTCCTGGAAAGGCTCAGCGAGATTTCGGCGCCGCCCCGAATGTCTCGAACGCCCCGAACGCCTCCGCGGCGGTGGCCAAGCCGGCCACCCGCTTGTACCAACTCCATCGCGGCTCGCTGGCCGTGGATCACTGCCAAGTGTCCGAGATCGCGTTGTTGTTGCGTGCCGACGCAATTTGGAGCCTGAGCCTGCGGGCGGACCAGAATCGGCGGGCCGACACGCCCGACGAAGCCCGTTACAACCCCCAACTGCACCTGAAACGCAACGAGTTTCACGTGCGCCTCCGCTGCCTCGGCGGTCTCGACACGGCCAATGGCCCCACGAGCCAAGCTGCGGGGCAGCCCATCCTGGCGATCATCGAACCCGAGCCGTTTTGGGTCGAACGTGGCCAGCCGAAGTTCCATCGCATGACGGGCTTCGTCCGTAGCGGCGACCAGCAGCTTGACAGCCTGGATATCGCGCTCATCGACCGTGTCGAAATCGAATTCTTCTACCGTTAACCGGAGCCGCCTTCATGGACTCCCACCTACTCCATTTGCGTGCCGCCGCGACGCTTGGCATTCCCGTGTTTGTCGGAACCGGCCATCGTGCTTCGCGGGCGATCGCTCGCTGGAAGTTCGTTGCCGCGTCGTTCCTTCTGGCCACTGTGGCCTTCTCGCTGCCGGACGAGCGAGTCTCCGGCCGATGGAGCGGATGGCGGTGCTTCACCGCCGGCGCCGCCGCGGCCGGCGAGCATTTTCCCAATAATGTGCCGCCGACGCTCGAGATCGAAGTTTTGGACCCCGGAGTTGATCCGAAAGGCAATCCAGCGGTCATCGTCAAACGCGACGACCCCCACGGCGACCTCGCGAAGGTCGACATTCCGCCGGTGATCCTCGTCCATCGGTTCTATTACACGGGCGACCGCAGCTTCCAAGGTCCGATGCTGCCCGGCGGGCCCTCAATCGCTGTGCTCAACCACCCGCAGACCGGCGAACGCTGTTATATCCCATTGCAAATGATGCCCGGCGCGCCCCGCGTTACCTACTCGAAACACGGCATCGAGTACGACTATGGCGCCCATGCCACAACCATCTGTTTCTCTAGTTGGTCTGGTAAGCCATCCATCAAATACCGCAGCGGTAAGACATGGACGCAAAAGGCCGCGGCGCTCGTCCACGCCGAGGAACTGAAAGATTGCGTTCACAAGGTTTCCGAGCACTGCGCGGAAAGCTGCGCGCGGTCGGCCACGATCATGAAAGGGGCGGCCGTTCAAGTCGGCGGAGCGGCCAAGACGGCATCCCTGCCCGTGACGAACACGCTGCAAATCATGCCGTTCGGAAAACGGCTGTTTAGCGGCGACACCGGCGATCGACTCGCGCAACGCGCCGCTGAACACGACCGCGAACACGCTATCCGCAAGGTCCAGCGGGAAAACGAAAGCGATCAGTTCGACTACAAAACCAACCGCTAGAGTCCTGCCACAACCAGTGCGCAAGGACACGGTTCGTCGTCATGACCTTGCCTGGGTGCCGCACCGCGAAAGCTGGGCATCGACCGGCAGTTCGAACGCTCTGTCGGAACGCGTAATCGCGCTGCCAAGGTGAGACACGAAATTGCGACGCGACGTTGCGCCGAGTCGTGGCGGCGCTTTCCTTCGCTCGCGACCAGCATCCCCGAAAAATCCGTGCCATGAAGAGCACTCCCGGCTCAGCGCCAAACCACGCTCAGCTTTCGAGCAATCGTTCGAATTGATCCACTCGGCGATTGCGGGACGGGAAGACGCCTTCCTTATAAGTGCGGCACGCGTTCAGGTCGCAGCGGTGGATGACCAGTTCATCGCCGAGCGTCGTGGAGCGGGCAGCCACCTCGCCAGAGGGCGCCACGATCATGCTGCCCCCGATTTGTTCAACGCCCTCCTCGACCCCCGCCTTTGCCGCGCCGACAACCCACATCCCGTTCTGATAGGCGCCCGCTTGCAGGCTGAGTTGGTGATGGAAGTCGGCCAATCGGTCGGTATCCGGGAACTCGGGATAGTGCCGCGGCGTGTTGAACCCGATCAGGACAAGTTCGCAACCTTGCAAGCCCAGGCACCGGTAGCACTCGGGCCAACGCCGGTCGTTGCAGATCAACATGCCCACCTTGCCACCAAACGCCTCGAACACCGGAAAACCAAGATTGCCCGGTTCGAAGTAAAGCTTTTCGAGATTCTGGAACGGGTTGCCCGGCCGGTGGTCGAAATGCCCGGGCAAATGCGTCTTCCGATAGTGCCCCACCACGCGTCCATCCCGTTCGACCAGCACCGCCGAGTTGTATCGGCGGATGCTGCCACCCTCGTCGACCAGTTCGGCGTATCCCAAACAAAATCCGATCCCCAGGCGGGCCGCCTCGTCGAACAACGGTTGCGTTTGCGGACCGGGCATCGACCGCTCGCAATAGATGTCGTTGGCCGCCGGATCCTCGCTCCACCAATGCGGAAAGAAGGGCGTCAACGCGCATTCGGTAAACACGACGAGTTCGCAGTCGCCGCGTTTCGCCTGCCGCAGCAACGCAATCAGCCGATCTAACGTCTCCGCCCGCGTTTGCGAACGGGGAACCGGTCCGATCTGTGCCGCCGCAATGCCGATCGTTCGGGTCATATCCAAGCCTCTCCGTGGTGTCTCGCTCGTCAAGTATTCTGGACAGCCGGCCGAGCGGAGAGTCGCTCCAGGAACCGGTCGGCGACACGGTGGTGCTCGGCTAGTTTCGCCCCGAGTTTTTCCTTCATTTTCACCATGACCGCCATCCGCGGATTGGATCGGAAAAAATCGCTCTGGCGGTCTATGAACCGCCAATACAAAGCGTCCCACACCGGGCACCACGGCCCCTTCGCGAAATCGCTCATCTTTAGCACATACGCGGATCCGCTAATGTAAGGCTTGGTCGTCATCAAGCCGCCGTCCGCGAATTGGCTCATTCCATACACATTGGGCACCATGACCCAATCATACGCGTCAATGAACAGTTCCATGAACCATTGATAAACCGCGTCCGGAGACACGTCGCACAGCAATAGAAAATTGCCCAGGATCATCAACCGTTCGATGTGGTGGCAATACCCTGTCCGCAGCACCTGCCGAATCACATGATCGACCGGTTCGATCCCGGTGGAACCATCGTAGAAGGCGGCCGGCATCGCGCGGTCCAGTCCCCAGAAATTCCGCGTGCGTTGCCGCCGCCCGCGCCATCGGTAAACCAATCGCACGTATTCGCGCCAGCCAATCACTTGCCGCACGAAGCCTTCCAGCGAGTTCAACGGCACGTCTCCCCGGTCAGCCGCCCGTTCGCAAGCCGCCTCGTAGACTTGCCGGGGCGTCAGGAGGCCGATGTTCAGCATCGGCGTCAGGACCGAATGGAACAACTGTGTGTGCCGCTGGCTGATGGCATCTTCGTAGTCGCCAAATGACGGCAACCGGACCGTGATAAACTCTTGGAGCCACTTGGCGGCCGCCGCATGGTCGAGCGGGTAGGGAAGCGATTCGCCGTCGCCAATCGCTCGAGGGAACGACCGCTGAACATAAGCGAGCGCATCTCGGGCCACGTCCCGCCGTACGGCTGCCCCATCGAGGTTCGACGCGGGCACCGCGACTCCCTTGGGAAGTTTCTTGCGATT
>CAIXSC010000672.1 GCA_903921945.1 uncultured Planctomycetaceae bacterium | reverse complement strand
CGTCTTCGAGCATCCGTCCCATCGACCCTTCGCGGAACTTCGTGACGAATTCGCGCGAATCCGGCACGCGGAGCAGCGCCAAGGTGTTCTCGGGCAACAGCTGCGGTCCCGACGGACGCTCAGCCCGAGCTTCCCCCGTTCCCAGGAAGACCGCCAGCGAGCACACAGCCGAGATAGCCGCCGAAAAGGCCGCCACTCGATTCGCTCGCCACGCCACGCCGTGCCCAGCCCCAACCGGCACGCCGGGCAGCCCCCGATCCAATCGAACGCCACCCATGAGCCGATCGAGGGAGTCTCGGAATCCGGCGACGGTCCGCCATCCACCGGCCGTGGTTCGGTCGGTCCGCAATCCGTTTATCCCTGCTGGAGACGTGTTCAAACGCATACCCTTTTTCCTGGCAAAAGCCTGCCGCTCGACATATTCATTTCCACCGTTACTACCCGCGAGCGTCCCCCCGGGTTTCAATCTTCTTGGAACGGTTCGCTTGCCGTGGAAGGCGGAAATGACGACACTACGGATGTTGAGGAATAACGCGCCGCGAACCAGTCCGTTAGTGATGTCCTATAGCGAGCGTCCCATGGCGATGACAACCCGCATTTGGCTCTGGTCCCTTGGTGTTTGGACGTGCGTCGCGGCTTCGTCGCTGTTCGCCCCTGCGCAGACTTTCGCCCAATTTGGCGGACTGGGAGCGAACACGGGCGGCGGACAGACGGCGGCCGCCGGCGCCGGCGCTGGCAATTCGCTCTCGGGCAGCAGCATGGCCAATTCGATCAGCAGCATGAATGCCAATCGCGGCATGAGTGCTCAGAATCTACGCGGTTTTGGCGGTGCGAACGCGTTCCGGTCCGCGATTGGCGCGGACGCCGTGGGCCAGCAAAGCGGCATGTCGGGGCTCGGCGGCTTGGGCGGCATGATGGGCATGGGCGGAATGGGTGGCCTTGGCGGCATGGGCGGCATGGGACGCATGGGTGCCTTCGGGAACATGTTCGGCAACCAGTTCGGCATGAACCAAGGCATGAATCAGGGCGGCGGCGCGAGCAAATTGCGGATTCCCACCAAAATTGGCTTCGCCGCACCGACGACGCCCGCCGTGACCACCGCCCGTTCGCAGCGGTTCGCCACTCGTATTCCCAAGATCCCCAGCTTCAAAGGCGTATCCGGCCTAAGCGTGCAGATGGCAGGCGAGACGGCTGTCATCCGCGGGACCGTTCAGTCCGAAGAGCAAAAGGAGCTGGTGGAACGGCTCGCGAAGCTCGAGCCGGGCATTTCCGAGGTGCAAAACGAACTGGAAGTCGTGTCCCCGGCTGATCCGGCTTCGCCTGCGACGGGAACGACCGGCGCCAGCGAGGAACTCCCAGCGTCCCAAAGACCGTAAAGCGACCATCGCTCGGTCCCACGGAGTTGCGTTTCGACACGGGCAGCTTGGTGATCCCGGATCGAAGTGGTCTTCCATGATGCCGTTTACCGTGGTCCATGCGGGCAGCGGTGGTTCGCTGACGATCGCTTTCCGGATCGTCTCTTGCGGGGTGCTGCCGTTTAGTCCAGTTCGCCGCGCGCGACTTTGAAGATCGCCAACCGCCGCTCTCCTGCGGACAGGGCGATGGCCGATAGCGCGGTGACCATAACCCGGCCGCCCATCGGCGCCCACTTGTCTGGGGCGGGTCTCGCCGGATCCCAACTGCCCGCTTTGCATCCAGCAGTTTCTTGCGACCGGACCAGCACCGCGCTCAGCTCTGCTTGCCACGCGATTCGTTCGGCCGCGTTCGACGACCGGTCGATCGCTTGACTCGAGAAAAACCAGCGGTAGGAATCGCGTGCCGGCCCCATATCCGGTTTCGCCTTGGCCAGCAGTTCGATGCCTTTCACAATGGACTTGTCATCCGGGGCGGCGCCGAGCAACTGTTTGGCGAGCGGCCCGATGGCGTTAAGCGTGGACGCCTCCTGGGCAGCGAAACCGTCGGGAACGTATGCATAGAACGCCTCATCGGGTCCACGGGCGACCGATTTCAGGTACTTGCGGGCGCCTGCGAAGGTGTCCGCATCGACGATGAGTCGTGCTTGTTGCGCGCTTCGCAGCGCCAGCACCTGCCAGCCGTACACACTCGTATCGCCAGGCATGCCGGGCTGGTATCGCCAACCGCCACCGCCTTTGTCCTGGGCACGGACAATGAAATCAATCGCCCGCTGCGCAGGTTTTTCCAATTGGCGGGCGCGATGGGCCTGGTAGGCTTCGCACAACGCCAGCGTGGCGATGCCCTGGTTGTACATCGACCCGCCCATGCCATAGAGCTTCCCGTCGTCGGCTTGCTGCTGCACGAGCCACTCGACACCGCGATCGATCGCCTCGCGATACGGCCCTTCCACACCCGGTTGGTGACCGGCGGCCATCAACGCCAAGAGAACGATACCGGTGGAGGCAGTATCCGCTTTCCCGTTTCCTTCGCCACTGCAAGCCCCTTGGCCGTCCGCTTGTTTGATCGGGCAACTGGCGCCATGCGCGAAACGCCACCCGCCGTCGGCGCTCTGATGACGCACGAGCCATTCGAGCGACAACGAGACGGCCTTCTGTCGAGCATCCCCGGGCACAGCCAGTTCCGGCTTGCACGCTTCGGGGTTGCGATCTGGCTCTTCGAGTTCACTGGAACTCGTGCTGGTCCCGTTCGCCGTGGCTACCCGGGAGGTCCCATGCGGTGGTGCGTGGGCCGGCTGTGTTCCCGGCGGCACTGCGTGCCACGTCCTCGCCGAACGATTTGCGGCCGCGATTGGCGAGAGGCTCGCGAAGGCATTTTGCCCAAAAGCGTATGGGGATTTCGCAAGGGGCATCGTTGACAACAAGGCTGCGACCGCGATGGCGGCCAACACGCTGCCAAAATGCCACCGGCGTCCGAGGCTCGCCCCGGCGGTGATTGGGTGTTCGTCTGCGAGCAACAAAGCGACTCTCCTCGACAAAGAACTCGATCGATTCCCAATTTCCAGCATTTCCGCCGCCCGGTCGAATCGCTTCCGCCGATCCTTGGCTCATGCGAGCAACCATCCCGCTCGAGTCCCCGATTCAGTGCCCCGCACCGATTACGTTCTTCGTTAACCACCGAGCCGAGGGTGACGGTAGGGCCCGTCCGCCGACCACCCCCGCCGTTGCCAATTCCGAGTCCACCCGCGAAGGTGGTGAGTGTCTAGCCCCGATTCTATGTCCCCGATTCAGCGAAGGCGATGAGTGCCTGGAACCGATTCCGTTCCCCGGTTCAGTGCCTGCCACCAGTCGTCCCACCAGTCGTCGTTGTATTTGCCGGGCCACACCAACTCCGTACGAGTTACATGCACTGCGCCGGTGGGAATTTCCGCGGCGCGGCTGGCACTGTTCTGCGATTGG
>CAIXSC010000671.1 GCA_903921945.1 uncultured Planctomycetaceae bacterium | reverse complement strand
TGGATGGGCGAATCCATGCGACGCGAACTGCAACGCCCGTAAGCCCCGCCGAACTCCAGCGACGCTACCGTCAAACCGCGCTCCCGTCAAACCGTGCCGCATTCCGGGCATGCCGCATTCCAGTCACGCGACATTCCAGTCACGCGACATTCCAATCGCGCGGCATTCCAATCGCGCGACATTCCAGTCACGCGACACTCCAGGCACGCGACATTCCAGGCACGCGACATTCCAATCGCGCGACATTCCATGGGATGAACGTCCGATCGCATCGAGCTCACGCCACCCCCGTGAACGATCTCCGTGGTCGCGTAGCGACAACCGACGGTAGCCCCGCTTTTCAAGGCGGGGTGGGTAAGATCGCCAAAACCTACGCGAGCCTTCCTTGCCACACCGTCCTTGCCACACCGTCTTTGCCACACCTTCTTTGTGACACCGTCTTTGTGACATCGTCTTTGTGACATCGTCTGTGCCACATCGTGGTTGCGACCAAGAAACGAGCGGGATTCATCGCCTTGACGATCGACACGCCGGGGCGTTGAGGCACTGCAAGGGAGCTCAGCGATAAAACGCCGAGCTACCATCGGTCGTCGGTTCGCGACTGCGGGACACGGATGCGGGACAGGAATATGGAAGACTCGTTGCCGAGAACGTCGATCGAAATCCGCGAGTCCATCGCCATGCCGGATTGGGATCCGTTGCGATGCTCTCGGCGACTCTGGCGCCCTTTCCTGGGGCGCGGTCTGGTTAGTCCCCATATTCCTGGGGTTGACGTCTTTTTTCGAACATGCGGTTAGCAGCCCTCGACTGCGCTAGGCCGTGCGAGCATGGAGACTTGCTGTCGCGTTTTGCGATTTTGTCTCATTTTGAGCGGCCTGTGGATGAGTGGTACCTGCTATCGACATCGCGAGCCACCGTGAGTCGGCATAGGCGTGGCCCCAACGACAGCCTCTAGCTGGCTCACGCAAACCACGCTTCGGCAAGGATTTGCGTTGACCACCCGACGCTGTTCGAGGATGGGACCAATCCACCACCCCCGCTATCGGGCCTGGTCGCGATAGCCTTCGGCATGCCACTTGCAGGGGGAGCGGACTGTCAGCGGTACTGGCGGCTTGCCATCTTCTCATTCCATTTTGTGCAAGCCAATCGTTCCGCCAGACGTCTCATTGCGTTTTTTTGCGTCGCCTATTTGCTCGATTTGTCTTTTTTCGAAGGGTCGTATGCCATGGATTTTGGCCTCCATTCCGGCCGCGTTTCCCGTTCCGTCGAGCGGTCCCACCGACAGCTCCGCACTCGGTTTCGCCCGAGTGCGTCGCGTGCCATTCGTCGGGAACACCCGCGTGGCCCCGTTGGCGACTGGTCGGTCAAGCGCTCCTTGCGGTTTGAAAACCTCGAACAGCGTTTGAATCTATGCACCATGGTTTTCGAATGCAGTAGCCTGCCAAGCGCGAACCACACGATCTACCTGGACTTCACCGGCCATGCGACACCAGCTACGGGTACCGATTGGGCCAATGCGGGATATGGTGCGATTTTCTCGCCGGCTTTCACGGAAGACGCCGACCCCTCCACCTTCACGCCGGCGGAGGAGGAAACGATTCGAGAAGTGTTTTATCGCGTCGCCGAGGATTTCGCGCCGTTCAACGTCAATGTGACCACAGTCGAACCAGCGGCACCGTTCGGCGATTTAATCAAGGATACAAGCCCAGGCTCTACCGACACCCGCTGGGGCGTGCGCGTGGTAATCACAAGCGACACGGTGTTCAACTGCAATTGCCCTGGTATGGCCTTGATGGACAGTTTCAATTCTAGCAGCGACACGCCCGCCTTCGTGTTTCAGACGTACGCGTTCGGAAGTCCCACGCTTGCCAAAGGAATCGCCGAATCTGTCAGCCATGAGGTGGGACACACCTTGGGATTGACGGACGACGGCACATCGTCCGTCGCCAACTATGCGGGACATGGCACCGGCGTTACCTCTTGGGCCCCGATCATGGGCACAGGCTATACGTCGAACGTCACCCAGTGGGACAATGGAGAATATTACGACTCGAACAACGCCACTTCCAACGCCAACTTTGGTAGAGGGCCGGGCGATGCAGATGTCATTGCTAGTGGCATAAATGGTTTTGGTTACCGACTAGGTTTAGAAGGAAGTCCGCTGAACCCCTTACCTCTCGCACTCTCGGGAACCTTGGTTAACCAAACTGGCACAATCGAGTACCCGTCAGATATGGATTTTTTCGTTTTCTATGCAGGCCCTGGTGTGGTCTCGCTGAATATCGACACGGCTCAGTTCGGTGCCAATTTAGATGTTCGCGCTGATCTACACGATGCTACCAATGGCTGGACAACAATTGCCACTGCGGACGATCCGGCAACGCTGAACGCTGCGATAAACGTCACGCTTAGTGATGGATGTCAATGCCTTTTGTATATCAGGGGCGCCAACGTCGGTACTCCAACCACCAACCCACCTTCCGGGTATGCGGCGTACGGCAGTCTCGGTCAGTACAAAATCAGCGGAACCATCAGCAACCCTGACTACAGTGAAGTCTATTTCTCCTCCGGACCTGGAGGCGGGCCTGAAGGTCAAAGTGGATTGACCGCCTTCACATTTACCGCGACCCGCCAGGGAAACACGAGTACCGCAGCATCCGTGAACTG
>CAIXSC010000670.1 GCA_903921945.1 uncultured Planctomycetaceae bacterium | reverse complement strand
GACACGACGCGAATTCGGTGTTTTTCGATCGGCCGGCCGGCAACGCGGCGCGGCGGCCGTTTGTTCTGAACTTTTTCGACCGCCGCGAGAGGTTTTTGAAAAGGTGACTCAAGTCATGTTTTTATCGATCCATGCCGTAGCGAAAAGGTGTTGTTCGCGGGGAGTTGGCCTGCTCCGTGGATCCACGGTCAAACGGGCGATCGCGTGCGTGGCTGTGGCGTTGCTGCTGGCCGGCTGCGGCGGCGGGAGCGTGGATGGCCGCTACGGACTCGCGGGCAAGGTCACCCTCAAGGGACAACCGCTGGCGAAGGGGACGATCGAGTTCAGCACGGGCGAGGGTGGCGGACCGCTCAGCGGCGGCACGATCGAGAACGGCCAATACACGATTCCCGCTGAATCGGGGTTGAAGCCGGGCACCTACACCGTGCGGATCTCCTCGATCGAAGAGGCGGGTGGCTCCGCGCCGGCAGCCCCGGGACCGGAGAGCCTCACCCAGGTCGGCAAGGAAGTCATTCCCGCCGAGTTCAATGTCAACAGCTCGAAAACCATCGAAGTCAAAACCAGCGGCAACACCTTCGATTTCGCCATTCCGTAAGGGCGAAGCGACTGGCATTGCGGCTGAACGCGCGGACGATCGCGCGGCCGAATACGCGGTTGACCGCGCAAACCATTGCCATGGATGCCAAGGGCCCATCAGGGCATCGATTCGGCGGACAGGAAGCCCAGCGCACCGGATCGCGACGCGACAGACTGGCCTCCATCGGGCTTTGACTTGGAATTGAAATTGAAGTTGAAGTTGAAATTAGACAGATCTTTGTTGCTTGTGTTTCTTCTTTTCATCCTTTCCGGAGGTTTTCTCCATGTCTCGTGTTCGCCGTCGCGCGGGCTTTACGCTCGTCGAACTGTTGGTGGTGATCGCCATTATCGGAGTGCTGGTCGCGTTGCTGCTGCCCGCCGTGCAGGCCGCGCGTGAAGCCGCTCGGCGCACCCAGTGCCAAAACAATCTCAAACAAACAGGCATCGCCATGCACAACTTCCATGATGTGCATTTAGCGTTGCCCGCCGGCATGGGCCCGAGCGGCTGTTGCTGGGGCACCTGGCAGGTGTTGATCCTGGAATATGTCGAGCAGAAGAATCTGTTCGACCTCTATCAAAACTGGGGCGGAAATGACTCGACCGGCCCGCGTTACAGCAGCGCCCCCAACACCACCAACGTTTGCAATAAACGCCTGACTTCGTTCACCTGCCCAAGCGATCAGAACAACAGTCCCTTCGGCGGTTTGACGAACCATAACTACGCGGTCAATTACGGCAACACGGGATATAGCCAACAGGCGAATCTCAACGGCGTCATCTTTGGCCAAGCGCCGTTCGGCATTAGTACCAACCCGGTCGACAATCGGTTCAAAGGACGTAACTTCGCGCATCTGACGGACGGCACCAGCAATACGATCATGGTCGCCGAAGTGCTTCAGGGACAGGGATCCGACTTGCGCGGTTTCACCTGGTGGGGTGACGCGGCGAATTTCACGACCTATTTGGCTCCGAACAGCCCGCTGCCGGACCGGATTTACGCCTCGTTTTACTGCAACAACCAGCCGATCCGGAAACTGCCGTGCGCTGTTTCGTCGACGACAGACCCGACGATGTTCGCTTCCCGAAGCCGCCATCCGGGCGGTGTGCAAGTCGCGATGTGCGACGGATCGTCGCGATTCGTCTCGCAAACGATTGATCTCAACGTCTGGCGGGCGATGAGCACCGCTCAGGGTGGCGAAGCCGTCTCGCAGCAGTAAAGCGAAGCGCCTTTCATCACAGCAGACGTCTTCAAGCGATGGCTCCGAGCGGTGGCTGTTCGACAAGCCACCGCTCGCTCGGCCGGGGAACACACGAGCTTATGTGCCCGTCTCCGGTTGTTCCGAGCGGGCCGAACCCACCGCGAAAGCCAAAGCGGACGCTTCGCATTTGAGGTGACTCGGGACACTACGCGGCCGTTCTGAACGGTTTTCCGTCGCTCCGTGCGTTCCTCCCCCTACATCGGCATCCAATCCCGGAATGTGGCGGCTTGGCCGGCGGGGTCGCCTTGCGGTCCGAGCACATTCCAGACCGTGGCTTGCTCAATACGGAATCGGTTTCCACGGAGCGAAATCCGGATGCCACGGTAATCGTCGACATACCCGTCGCGTTGCGTGCGTTCCAGCAACCTCGCGCGCTCCTCGCGATGAACCGGCTCGGCCGTCATACGCGACGGCGTTCGCATGAGGGTCGCAAGGTCGGTTTCCCACAGCGTCAGTGCGGACCGATTGGCGTAATTCAGAATCGGATCGGACTCGGTACCGTGCGCCACGACCACGAATGGTGCGTCAAATAACGCGCGTGACTGCGTGAGCGCGTCGCCACGCCTCGAAATCAGCTCTTCGCCGCGCCACCGGGCGTAGGAGTCGAGCAGGCACTGGGTGCGTTCCACCCAGGCCGGTTCAGCCCAGGGCGGTCCGCCATCGCCCCACGAGAGAAACTCGTCGAGCCCAACGATGCGTTTGACTTCCTCGAAATCAGCCATTCGGGGCCGCAACGAGGCGACTGAGCCTTCGCGGCGCCAAGCCCATCCCAGATCGCGGACCGCGCGGGCGGTGAGCATCAACGTTGCGAGCGGATCGACGGCGATCTTGAATCCGAGCCGCTCCAGCGCGTCCGCGTCCAACAACGGTGTCGCGCCGCCAGGTAGCATGTTCGCCAATTGCGGCAAGGGCGACTCGCGCGCGATCCGCGTGAGTTCTTCCTCGCTGCGCGGCGCTTCCACGAACCCAACATCGGCGCCAGCGGCGGCGTACAGGCGGGCGCGTTCCAGCGCGCTGTCCAGCCCTTCCACGGCCAAGGCGTCGGTGCGAGCGATGATGACAAAACTCGGATCGCGACGCGCCAGTCGCGCGGCCCGCAACTTGGCGACCATCGCGGCCGGAGATACGACCTGCTTGCCCGCGAAATGGCCGCACCGCTTCGGCGCCACCTGGTCTTCCAGCAAGATCCCCGCCGCGCCGGCCGACTCGAACTGCCGGACCGTCCATGCGACATTGTGCAAGTCGCCGTGGCCCGTGTCGGCGTCGGCAATGATCGGCGTGGCGACTCGCTGCGCGATACGGCGTGTCGCGTCGACCATTTCCGTGAGGGTCGCCAACCCCAGGTCAGGCAAGCCGCACAAACTAGCGGAGACGCCAAATCCGCCCAGGAATAGCAGTTCCACCCCGGACGCCTCCAACACACGAGCGGTGAAGGCGTCGTGCGGCGCCAAGGCGCGAATCAAACCGGGTTCAGCAAGTCGACGGCGCAAAGCGGCGGCGGCGGACATGGGTTATTGGCTACCGGCTAGAGGTTATGGGCGAAGGGCTGGAGGCTAATGGCTGGAGGCGAAGGGCTGGAGGCTAACGGCGGGCGGTCGGGCGGCTTTGGGGCCGAGGGGTCGCGGGCGAGTGAATCATAGATCGGAGTCAAGTTCGGGCCAAAGTCCCGATGTGCTTCCGTTCAGGCGAGTCCTCGATGCACCATCCAGGTTATCGCGACCTCCTTGAACTTGGGAGCGCCGGTCGTCGATCCCCCTTTCCCCCCACCGACCTTTCCAGACTTTGATAAGTCCGTCGTCCCTGCATTGACTCACCCCGCGTTGGAGTAAATCGAGGCCCGTCTGTTATGCCGCTTTGGGTTTGGGCTGCACCTTGAGATTGAATAGCCCGAAGATTTCGTTTTGTGTCAACCCGCCGCGAGCGGAGTTGTCAGCGTGGGACAAAATAGAGTTGAACAGCTCGCGTTTTTCGTCGAGCACTTGGTTGATTCGCTCTTCGATCGTTCCGCCCGTGATCATGCGGGTGACGGTCACCGGCCCCGACACGCCGATGCG
>CAIXSC010000669.1 GCA_903921945.1 uncultured Planctomycetaceae bacterium | reverse complement strand
GTACAACCGGCATCCGATGGGGCGATCCCTGGCGGCGGTCGCGGATGCCGAATCGATCGAGGATTATGCCAACGCCGAGTTCCAACCGTCGGGGCCGCGGCGGTACCGGGCCGAGCGGACGGCGGATGGCGTTCGGCACCATGAGTTTCTGGTCGACTCGGAAGGGGAAACGGTTTACGACCAAGCGTTGCCGGTCGCCTATGTGCTCGGGTCTGGCCAGCATGGGCGGTCCTACCTGATTGAGCGGGACGGGCTCCTGACGCAGTCGTCGCTTGGATGGTATTCGCAGCGCCAATGTTGGGACTTGTCTCCGGGATACCGACCGCAATCGCATGCGCGTTTTGAGCGTCGCGTGAGCGACAGTTGTCTATACTGCCACGCCGGCCGCGTGAAGAAGTCGGATTCCAGTGAACGATACGCTCGACCGGCTTTTTCCGAAGCTCGGATCGGCTGCGAGCGCTGCCACGGTCCGGGGGAGGCGCATGTGGAGCGGCAGCGACGATCGCGCGTCGAGGGTGTGGACGAAACGATCGTGAACCCAGCCAGGCTTGACGCCCAACGCCGCGAAGCGGTCTGCAATCAATGCCATCTTCAGGGATTGATGACCGTCACGCGGTATGGCCGGGACTTTTTCGATTTCCGTCCCGGCCGGCATCTGGACGACGCGTTGTTGGTGTTTGTCCATGGCGATCGGGTGGACGGGGCGGGACAGACGCGGCCTGTCAGCCAAGTCGAGCAGATGCGATCCAGCCGCTGCTTTCAGGCCAGTGCTGGACGGATGGGGTGTGTCTCTTGCCACGATCCGCACGAGCATCGGACGGGCAAAGTGGGGGCCGCGCATTATCAGGCGAGTTGTTTGAAGTGCCATGCGGACCGAGGCTGTTCGCTGCCCGAACCGCAGCGAGCGGCGGAGCCAGCGCGGGGCTCGTGCGTGGCGTGCCACATGCCCGCGTTGGGAGTCCAAGCGGTAGCGCACACGTCGCTCATCGATCATCGGATTCTGCGGAATCCGAAGACGGATCGGGCGGCGGTTCGCGGCGGCACTCCGGCGCCGGACGAACTTGTCTTGTTTGACAACGCAGCCGATCGATTGCCGCGCCGCGAGGTGGAGCGAGCGACGGGGATGGCGATGGTGGAGATCGCGACCCGGACCGGGCAGCCTATTTGGGCTGCTCGTGGCGAGCGCTTGATCGTGCCCGCCGAATTGGCGGAAGCATCGATGCCAGCGGTGCTCGACGCGTTGGGCGACGATGTTCACGCGCTGGAGGCGCTCGGATCGTCGTACGAGCAGACGGAGCGGGAGGCGGCGGCGTTGGCGGTGTGGCGTCACGCGTTGCGGTTCGCGCCGCAGAGCGAGTCGTTGCGGCTGAAAATCGCCATGCGCTTGCACGACGGCCAGGACTGGGCCGCGGCGCGGGATGCCTTCGCGCAGCTCATCGAAGTCAATCCGCACGTCGCCATGTACCACGGTCGGTACTCGCATGTGCTCGGAAATCTCCAGCGGTTGGACGACGCGATCGCGCCGGCGCGACGGGCCTTGGAACTCGACCCCACGCTGACGCATATTCATGAATGGCTGGCCGATATTTACCTGAAACTTGGGCGAGCGGAGGACCGCGAGCGGGAGTTGGCCCTGTTGCGCCGCAAGCAGGCGCTCCTTCCCGAATCGCTACCTACCGGAGCGGGTGAAGGCGGCTCGGTCGGTCCCTAGGTTTTCCCGCAAAGAGGGTTGGGTCATGGCAGGCGAGCCCGAGTCTCCTTCGAGCGAGTTTTCCAAGCCGCGTCGCAGCGTATGGCGGAGACGCGTGTGCGTTGCGTTGGTTCTGGCCGCGATCGTCGCCCTGCTCGGCTACGCACCGATGAAAGCATGGCGGGGT
This sequence comes from uncultured Planctomycetaceae bacterium, assembly GCA_903921945.1. GTDB lineage: Bacteria > Planctomycetota > Planctomycetia > Pirellulales > Pirellulaceae > CAIXSC01. The sequence continues at coordinate 1,084 of CAIXSC010000669.1, read as the reverse complement.
GAAGTGCTGGAAGCCGAATGTCGGGAGGCATTGCAGTCCAAGGATTGGACGCGGCTGGAGAGCGTGGCGGGCCGATGGACTTGGTGGCAGGCGAACAAGGCCGCGCCATGGGGTTACGCGGCGCAGGCTGCCCATGAATTGGGAGCCGACGATCGAGCAGCGGCCTATCTCGAGCGAGTCCCCGACCGCGATCCCAAGGCGCCGCGGATGCTGATGGAGCGGTCGAATCTGCTGTTCGGGCCGCTCAATCGACCCCTGGAAGGGGCGGCGGCCTGCGAACGAGCGCTGAATCTGACCCCGCCGTTGGCGGAAGCGCATCGGCGGCTGATTTTTTTCTATGCCTATACGCTGCAGCGTCGGAAAATGGTCGAGCAGATCAAGGCGGCCATTCAGTGGGACTGCGATTTGCCCGAAACCTATCTCTACTTGCTGGGGCAGGATTGGATCTCGTTCTCCAACGGCTACGACGAAAACACGAAGTGGATGCGAAATGCCCGCGATGAGGAGTTATTCCTGGTGGCTCGCGCCATCTTTCGCGGTTCGTCGCTGGAACAATCCGATGAGGAGTCGACCGAATCGGCGCCGGCCACGGCGGACAGCGATCAACCGTATCACATCCAGGTGCTTGGGCAGTATCTCGAGCGATTTCCGCGCAATCTGGAGATCCTGGCATTTTTTCTGAACAAGGCGACTAAGGAAGGAGACGCGGACCGGGTGGCCGCTTTACTTTCCCAGGCGCCGCCCGAAGCGGAACGGGATGCGCGATTCTGGCGTGCCCGCGGTTGGCTCGCCGAATCCCGCGACGACTTCCCGGCGGCGGAGGCCGCTTACCGCAAAGCTTTGGAAGCCAATCCGTTCGACTTCGCGGCCAGCCATCAATTGGCGGGGGTGCTGCGTCTGCGGGGTGGTTCGACCGAAATCGAGGCTTTGGAGCGAGTCGCGCAGCAGGGCCGCCAACTGCGCCGACAGATTCTCACCCTTTCCGATGTCACGAAGGCCCCATTGCCCGTTTTAAGGACCGTCGCGTCGCAAATCCGCAACTGTGGCCAAGCGGCGATCGCGGAGCGCTTGGAGCAACGACTGC
>CAIXSC010000668.1 GCA_903921945.1 uncultured Planctomycetaceae bacterium | reverse complement strand
GCCGCCGGCGGCGTTGGCAATCCGTTCAGTCCCTTCACGGGCGGTGGGGTCGACAACGGATTGACGCGCGATCGCTCAGCGCCACCCGGGGCAGACTCCGCCATCGCATCATCGCGAGACGCCTCGCTGCCTTTAACCCTTGGTTCATCCGATGCCATCGCCGTTTCCAGAACGCGGCGCACCGCGACTCGACCAGCTTCCAAGCGCGCTTGATCAGGCATGGCCAAGCCGACCGCGTCATAAATGAATCGAGTGGTGTCCCACGGCGCCCGTGACGACGCCAGCGGTGGTTCGCCGCGAGCGTTCCGCACCGCGGGATCCGCGCGACGCTCTAACAGCAACCGAGTCAAATCATCGAGTCCCGCGAACGCCGCCGCATGCAAGGGCCGATTGCCATCGCGATTCGAACCGTTGGGATCGGCACCGACATCCAACAGTCGCCGTGCTAGCAGCACATCGCCGCGCAGTGCCGCCCACGAGAGCGGCGTGATACCGAACTCGTCATCGAATCGGTCAGCCTCGCCAGCCACGTGGACGAAGCGGTCGATGGCCTCGCTATCGCCCTGGCGGATCGCTTGAGCCAACGACGTGGAGGCAGTTGGCGCCACGGGCGTTCGCCGCGCCTGGCCGGCGATCCAGCGAGTCACCGGCACGATCGTCACAAGCCCAATCAGGCACGGAATCAGGACGCGAACGGTCCGTTGTCGCAGCAAAGCGGCGAGGCCGCGTTTGCGACACACCATCAGCGTGAAGTAGCCGCTGACGATGAAAAACAGCGGCATCCGAAACCCGTGAATCGCGAGGAAAAACAGTCCCAAGAGACCGTTTTGCTGCGGATCCCGCACCGGCCACGGCGATGGAAAAAAACTTAGCGACGCGTGCAACGCGATGCCTAGCAGCATCGCGAAGCCGCGAAGCGCGTCCAAGTCGTGGCGGCGAACGGCAGTCACCGAGCACCGGCGGTCGCCGCGTTACCGGCGTAGTAGGGATTCTTACCGGCCGCATGGTCGGTCACGTCGCGGATGTCGCCAACCGACGGCACCGCCGCTCGGATCGCCACTTCCACGCCCAACCGCAAGGTCGCGGTCGCGGAACCACAGCCCTGGCAACCGCCACCCATCTGCACGAAGATCGTGTTCTCCTTCACGTCGACCAACTTCACCACACCGCCATGCTGGCTCACGAAGGGATTGACTTCGGCGGCCAACACGCGTTCGACGCCGGCCCGAATCTCGTCTTCCGACGGCAGCTTTGCCCGAGCCGCCTCGCTGACCGCCGGCACGCCCGACACCAACTGCTCGCGGATCGCGGCTCCGACTTGCCGTCCGATCACCGGCCACTCCGCCGTCGTTCCCTTCCCCACGGTGATTTCGTTGTGCGAAATCAGCACGCTCGTAACGCCCTGGATGGCGAAGATCGACTTGGCGAGCGGGGAGTCCTCGGCGGCGGCCGCGCTTCCGAAATAGTGCGAACGGCCGTCGTACACGGGCCGGTCCACGATGAACTTGCATTTGACGTTCGAGAACGGCTCGCCGCGGATTTGGATCTGAGTATCGGACATGGTCGGTTCCTGGCATGTTGAACGGAGATAATGGACCGGCTCGCATCGCCCGGCCTGCGGGATTCTAGCAAGAATCAACGCGGCGGCGAGTCTCGGTGGCCGGGCGGCCGTTCGTTGACCCTACCTGGGGCCTGTGGTAGTTTCCAAGGCAACCAACACAAGGGGAAGCCTATGTTGAAACTGACGGGCGCCGGAACAGCGCAAACGTGTGACGGAATCACTCGCCGCGACTTCCTCGAAGTCGGCTCGCTCGGCGCCATCGGCCTGTCGCTACCGCAACTACTGGCGGCCCAAGCGGCCGCGGAAGACGCCGCCCGCGACGGCGGACAGCCCGGACCGGCCGGCGATCCGTCCGGCCGAAAAAGGGACCCAAAGAATGACCGGTCCTGCATCATGATTTTCAACCTCGGGGCGCCGAGCCAGATCGACACGTTCGATCCCAAACCCGAGGCGGCCGCCGAGATCCGCGGGCCGTTCCAACCGATTGGCACCCGTTCCGCCGAGATTCGTCTAAGCGAGATTTTGCCACGGCACGCTCAATTGGCCGACAAGTTCTCGCTCGTCCGCAGTTGCTACCACACGGCGGCCGCCGTTCATGACACGGGCCACCAAATGCTGCAAACGGGCCGCCTCTTCACGGGCGGCATCAATTCGCCTCACGCCGGGTGCGTGCTAGCGTACCTGCGAGGCCGCAAAACCGACCTCCCGCCCCACGTGATCCTGCCGGAACCGATGGGCCGCACCGGCGGCAACTTGCCTCATGGCCAGGACGCCGGATTCCTCGGAAAAGCGTACGACCCGTTCGCGCTGATGGCCGACCCGTCGCAAGCCAACTTCAAAGTGCCTGACTTGCTGCCGTCCGAGCAGATCGGCGAAGCGCGGCTCGACCGGCGCCGCAAACTGAAACAGATCGTCGACGACACGCTGCGGAACTTCGAATCGAGCCAAAACGCGAAACTGCTCGACAGCAACTTCGAAGCCGCCTACCGCCTGATGACCAGCCCTCAGGCCCGCGAGGCGTTCAACCTCTCGAAAGAACCGACCGCGATCCGCGAACGCTACGGCTTGAACCGCTTCGGCCAATGCTGCCTGCTGGCCCGCCGTCTGATCGAAGCGGGCGTGCGGTTCGTCACCGTCAACACGTTCCTCACCGTGTTCGACGAAATCACCTGGGACATCCATGGCTCGAAGCCGTTCACGTCGATCGAAGGGATGAAGAACATCGTCGCCCCAATGTACGACCAAGCCTATGGGACATTGATCGAAGACTTGGCCGAACGCGGACT
>CAIXSC010000667.1 GCA_903921945.1 uncultured Planctomycetaceae bacterium | reverse complement strand
GTCGGGAACGCGACGATTCCCGACCAGACTGGGCGGCCGCAGAATCTCGTCGATCATCGGGAACCCATGCGCGAACTAATGTGAGAAAAGCGCATTCATGATCACAAGGCGCCCATTCCTCGGTCGTGAATCCAAGATCCTAACCCACAGAAAGTCGCTTTCATGAGCCGATTTTCCGCCAATCGCGATGAAGTTGTCGCAGACCAGACTTCGTCCTTCAGTTGGTCCTAGGACAACGGACTTACCTGGAGCACGCCCAACTCGATCGACCCCAAGAGCGATTTGTACGCCGAGACGATGCTGCGTCGGAAGGACGGTGACGCACTCCTCTTGCCGTGACCTCGCCACGATGTATCGTTTGTGTTAAGGCCGACCAGCGACACAGCCAGGTGCTGATGGAATCGACCGACGGCATCGACCGATGGCATCGACTGGAAATTCCGCTCGCGGATCGCCGGAGCGGACTGCAAGCTCACCGGCGGCCGTCCTGGTATCTTCGCTATGCTCAATCGTGATGGCACAGGTCAGGACTGGCTGCAGGTCGATCTGCAGAACCATCACAATACCCAGCATCCCACGGAGCAGATCACCTCGGGCAAGACCTCGTCGTACACGGAAGTCGAACCGCTGGATGACCACTCCGTAATCGTGATCTACGACCGCATCCCTCACAGTTGGAACGCGATCCCTCCAGGCTCGAAAGACACCAACAGCATTTGGGTGGTCAAGGTCTCCTGGAAGCAACGCTGAGTCGGCAATCCGTAACGAACAAGCAATCTCCGAGTTATCTGCCGAGGAACCCCAATGCTCTCGATCACTGACCTCGACCGATCAGGCACGTCGCTTCATCGTCGCGAGTGGCTGCGCGTGGGCGGGCTGAGCGCGCTGGGACTATCCCTGCCGACGTTGCTTCAGACGCGGAGTGCGGCCGCCGCCCCTATGCGTCAACCCAACGAATTGTCCGGAGATCTCGGCGCGACCTTCGGCAAAGCCAAGAACGTGATTTTTCTGTGGCTGCAAGGCGGCCCGCCGCAACACGAGACGTTCGATCCCAAACCTGACGCGCCGGCGGAGATCCGCGGGCCATTCAAGCCAATTCAGACAAATGTGCCGGGCGTGCACTTTAGTGAATTGCTGCCGCGAACCGCCCGCAACGCCGACAAGATGGCGGTGGTGAGATCGTTGTCGACGCGCGACGACAATCATGATGTCAGCGGGTACTGGCTTTTGACCGGCTACCCCTACCTGACCGGCAGTGCGCGACAGATCAAACCGACGGATTGGCCGTACTTCGGTTCGATCGTCAAGATGCTCAAGCCCAGCCAGCAGCTTCCCTCGCTGACTTCCGTCTGGATTCCAGATGCGATGCGGCTCAACGATAACGTGACGCCGGCGGGACAAACGGCGGGTTTTCTGGGAAAGCTATGGGAACCCGAACGGTTCGTCGGCGATCCGGCGTTGCCCGACTATCAAATTGAGGGCCTCTCCCTGCTCGATGGGGTCACGCGCATACGGATCGACCGCCGACGAGAACTGTTGCGTGAATTCGAGTCGCGGTTGGGCGACTTGGCCAAGGGGAGCAACGTTGAAGCCTGGAATCGCTTGAGGCAACAAGCGTTGGAGCTCGTCACATCCGGCGCCGCGCGCGACGCCTTCGACCTCGGCCGCGAATCGGATAAGACGCGTGATCGGTACGGGCGATACACCTGGGGCCAATCGGTGCTGCTCGCTCGTCGACTCATTGAAGCGGGCGTGCGGCTCGTCCATGTCAACTGGGCTCGCGACCCTGGCGACAACGCGGTCGACAATCCACTCTGGGATACGCACTCTCTGAATGCGGACCGCTTGCAGGACAATCTCTGTCCGCAGTTCGACCCCACCTTCGCCGCGCTGATGGATGATCTTGCGGAGC
>CAIXSC010000666.1 GCA_903921945.1 uncultured Planctomycetaceae bacterium | reverse complement strand
AGGTGTTTGGCTTCGTGAGTTTGCGGCCCGCGTGATGCCACTCTTTTCCGAACGCCCCGCCGCCGCGGACATGGGCGATCGCCAGCACGCCGCCGCGTTCGAGCCAAGCGAGGTCGGTCGGGTTGAAACGCATCGAGGCTGTGAAGCCATACGCTCCGTACCCGGAGAGCAGCGTTGGGCTGGAACCGTCGCGGCGCAAGTCGCGGCGATGAAGGATCGACAACGGGACCTTCACGCCATCATGGCTCGCGACAAGTACCTCGGTCGCCAGGATGGAATCGGGCGAGTCGAATTTCCCGCGTGGCAACAGTTCCGTGTCGACCAGCTTTCCCGAGTCGGGATCGAACGCGTATAGCCGCTCGGCACGCGTCCACGAACGCGTGCTGACGAAGGCGCCTGGCAATTCTTGATGCACGGCGACCACCGTGCCCGATGGTTCGTCGTCGGGCAAAGCCACCGGTTGTGGAACCGCCCCGTCGACGTACGGAACCCGAAGAATGCGATCGGGCACGCCCTCCAAAACGCCGACATAGAGCGCGTCGCGAGCTGCCGCGAGCGAGTCCACCACGTAGGTTCCGGGAGGAACGACCACGGCGGCCGTCGCGAGATCGGGTCGCGCGAGCGAAGTGCGCACGACCTGGAATCGCGGAGCGTTTCGCGCGGTGAGCAGGTAAATGTCGTCGCCATGCACCGCGAAGCTCGTGACCTGATCCGCGCGATCACACACTTTCGTCCATTGCATGGCGGCCGTGCCGAGCGACGATCGCTCGGCGGCGTACAGGGTCATATCGGTTTCATCGCCATGACGCACTTGTCCCACCACCCACCGAGAACCGGCGGGAACCACGACGGCGGGAAAGTCCATCTCGGCCATCGCGGGCGAACCGGTAGCGCCGTGGGCGAACAGTGGAGCGGCTTGCTCGGGATCGCCTCCCAGCATATGCCGAAACGCTTGTGTGAATTTGTAGCCTTCCGTGGGCGGCGCGTTCGAGGCGATCTTGCGCCGGCGACTGTAGACGAACGATTCACCGTCGGGCAGCCAATATGGCAGGGCGTATTCGGCTTCGATTCGATCGATCGTGTCGGGTAAATCGCGTCCAGTCGCTCGGTCGAAAACTTTGAGCGTTGTTTCTTCGGAGCCGGACGCGGCGAACCCGTAGAGCAACCGCTGCGCGTTGGGAGAAACGCGGTAGAACGCAATCGAATAATGCGACTCTTGATCGGCCTTCGGAAATGTGTCGGGGTCGATCAGCAACTGCTCGACGCCGGTTCGCCCGTCTCGAAAGTAGACTTTGGCGACGTTTTCGCGCGCGGCTTGCTTGAAAAAAAACAGGTCGCCGTTGGACGTGCGGGTGATGCCCGAAATCGAGTAAGGCCGGCCCGCATCGAGCTCGACGATACGCGCGAGCAATTCGGCGCGGCCTGGAAGCGCTTCGAGTTGCCGCTGAGCATACACGGCCTGCTCCTTGACCCATTGCTGCACCGCCGGTTGTTGGAAGTCCTCCATGTACCGGTAGGGGTCGGCGACTTTCGTGCCGTGATAATCGTCGACTACCGTTTTCACGGGCGCGACAGGAAGAGGTTGAGCCATGCTGGATTGCCAAGTTCCACCGGCCATCGCGACGGCCGCGATGACCACAACAGGGATGCGGTTGATGAAGTGCTGCATTGCGGATAGAGGACCGAACTGGAGAGTTAGGAGGGGGGTAGCCAGGGAGGGTAGGCAGTGGGTTTTAGCCAGGGATTTTAGCCACGGACTAACACGGAAAGACACGGAAAGACACGGAAGGATACGGAAGGATACGGAGGTTGGCGGCCTCCTCAGGGCGATTGCTCTTACGGGGCCCCGGCGGGGCGGCGAAGGACGCGGAGGGCGAGCACAACGCATAGCAAGGTGCCCGCGATCAGGCCGGCGGCCAGCCAGGGACGGTACGCCAGCCACGCGATCGCGATGGTGCCAAGCGACAGCCCCATGGCGATGAGCAGCGAGAACGCCATGATGCCACCCCGCGTCAGCGAACCAAACAGCGGGATGAACGAGGCGAAAATGGCGAGCGGTTGCAGGATGACACCGATCCCGAATGCCATCATCAGAAAGCCGCCACCGCGGAGCAGCCATGTGAGCATCGTGTTCTCCGCCTCCATCTGTCCCACCATCGCCTGGGATGTGTGAGTCCCCATCTGAAGTCGTTCGATTTGCGTGCCAAAACCTTGGGCTTGGGTGGACTGCCAAACCCCTAGCGTGGATTTTTCCTGGCCGGCAATCACACTCACGACCGCTGGCCGGACCACCTGCCATTTAATGCGAAGATCGCCCACGGCGGGCTGGGCCGGGTTGGGTTTGTTGCCCGTCGCCTCGTTGGGTAGGTACACCGTTTCGCTCTCGACCACCGCACGTTCTTGGTCCGTCTCGGGCAGCTTCAACTGCTGGGCGATCGGCAACGACTCATACTGATTCAGTTGCCCCACGAGCCCCGACGATAGTGTGAACGCCCCAAGTGTCACGCGATCGGCAATCTTCTCCTCTTGAGTGAATCGCCAAGGGCGGGGATTCGAGTGCCCGTCTTCCCTGGCGAATTGGCTGGAATCGATCGCGTCGCTGGACCAACGCTGGTCATAGGTGTAAGTCGTTCGCGTCTCCGTGCCGCCGCCCACTTTTTCCCGCGTCTCCTGCCGTTTCTCCTCGCGCCACTGAAACATCTCGACCGAGCGTCGCAGCTTAATCGCTGCGACCGACACCGCGAATGTGTCGTCCGCCAGCGTCTGGTCCGCCGTGGCGGTGCCGGAGAGATGCACCGGTCGGCCCTCGTGCCGCTCATCGACTCGATCCGCTTCGACCGACACCACGGCGCCTTTCAGTTCCGTCAGCGCCCGCGCCGTGCGTACCGAACGGCCTTCATTCCACGTGAGTAGAAAAAACGAGCCGACAAACAGCGCCAGCCCGAACAGCACGCCCACCACGGAATCTTTTAAGCGGCCGAACCAGCTTTGGTGAGTCACCGTGGTGAACGAATCTTCCGACATGGAGTCGCCT
>CAIXSC010000665.1 GCA_903921945.1 uncultured Planctomycetaceae bacterium | reverse complement strand
GTGGGCGAGTTATCAGTGGGCGAGTTATCAGTGGGTGAGTTATCAGGGGGTAAGTTGGCACTGGGCGAACTGTCGGTGGGTGAGATGCTGCTTGGCGGGTCATTGCCGACGGTACCGGCGTGTCCTGGATGGTCGTTGATCCAGCGTCCCTCACGCAGGCCTTCGAATACCGCGACCAACGACAGATCCGATGGAATGGCGGGAAACCGAGTGCGGATCGCCGTCAGCAAGCGGCTCTCCAAATCCTGCGCCGTCGACTCGACGAAAACGCTGGCGATTTCCGGATCGAGCCGCGGTAAGACTCCGGCTTTGAAAAACGACGACTTTCCACACCCGCTGGGGCCGTACAGCAGTCCAACCGCGAACCCGGTCTCCTCTTCCAAACGGCGCTTCCAGAAGCGGATGCTTTCGGGGAGCCGATCGCGGCCGCGTGGGCCGGGCAGAAGATCGAGAAATCCGGCCGCGTCGCTCGCCTCGAAAGCCGCCAACCCTTTAGGCTCGACCAGGATCGGCGAACTCGCCGCAGCCGCCACCTTGGAGTCTTGGCCAGACAAGGCGGAGGCTACCGCGGGCCCGGCGCCACTGGCCCCAGGCTGATCGCCAAGCGCGTTGCCAAGCGCGTTGCCAAGCGCGTTGCCAAGCGCGTTGCCAAGCGCGTTGCCAAGCCGATGGCCAACGGACTCGCCGTCCGCTTGTTCCGCTTCCCGCCAGTGCAGCAAATCGGCGGCCAATTCGAGCGCGCTTTGGTAGCGGTCTCCAATCGGTTTCGAGAGACATTTGAGGCAGATTCGTTCGAGTTCGGCGGGGCAGTTCGGCGCCAAGCTGCTGGGCCGCTTCGGCTCCACGTACTTGATAGCGCGAAACAGGCGTTCCCGAGATGGGTTGGAGAACGGCTTCGCTCCGGTGAGCAGTTGATAGAGGATGACACCCAGCGACCAGACGTCCGTGGCCGGCTCGACACGATGCGTTTCACCGCGAATCTGTTCCGGGGACATGTACGGGATCGAGCCAGCCATCCGGTGTTCGTCCCGCGTGCGTTCGCTGACATGCAGAGCCAACCCGAAGTCGAGCAGATGCGGGAGGCCGCTGGCATCCAGCAGGATGTTCTCCGGTTTCACATCGCGATGGATCACGCCTTGCAGGTGAGCCGTATGCAGGATGGTCGCGATTTGGGCGACCAGTCGCGCAATCGTGTCCGGATCGATCGGTTCGACGCGGTTCCCCATCCAACGCCGCAGGCTTTCGCCATCAAGGTATTGTTGCACCACACAGACCGACGGCCGTCCCAGGATTCGGCATTCCAGCAGATCGTGGATCGTAAGGATTCCGCGCCCCGTTAAACCGACGGTGCGGCGCGCCTCCGCCGCGAAATCTTGCAGGTCCCGCGGCGACCACTCTTTGTCCGGACGAGGAATCTTGAGCGCCACTTCCCGACCCAATAGCGGGTCATGCGCCAAGTAAACGATCGCGAACCCGCCGCGCCCCAGCTCCGAGACGATGGAGAAGCGACCGATTTTCTTGGCCACAAAAGCGGCGGCGCTCGGTGTTCCTCCACTGCCCTCGGTCTGCCCCGTCTCCACCTCCACAAACTCGGACTTGATACGCCCGGACTTGAAAGGCTTAGATTTGGCAGGCCCGGACTTGGCAGAACCAGACTTGGCAGACCCGGACTTGATGGCCTTCGACGACGCGTGCTCTGGCGAAGCCAGTCCTGAAGGATCCGGTGGCTCTGTCCGCGCTGCCTCCGCCGGGTCCCGCTCCGCGAACTCTCCCTGATTGAGTTCCCCTTCCATCCGCTCACTGGCGGCACGGTTTTCCAGCCCCTCGGTCAGTTCCAGGGAGTCGATCGGTTCTCCGTCCTCATCCAGTGGCGTTTCGCCGGCCAATGGGTCGGATCGACCTACATTGGCACCGTCAGCGGCCGAGTCCCGACCGAGATGCGATTCCCAAGCGGCCGTGACGCCGTCGTGATATTCGGGATAGGTCCTCAGTAGCGATTCGAGCGTCGCGGGCGAAGCGGAAGCATGCCGCCATTCGAGTTCAATCGGAAGCAGGTAGGCCAGCAACGCCGCCCGCTCCTCGGCGGCCACTTTGCCCAGGAACTCGCGGCAATCCGGCATGGCGCCGGTGGCCCAAGCCGTCTCGAATTCATCGCAGATTCGATCCCACCGGCGCAGCGCCTCGACCCCTGCTTCGCTTCCGCCTCGCTTCGCATCCGATTCCATGCCGCCCTCGCTTCAATTCACCGCAGCAATGCGCAGTTACGGAGACTTAGTGTAATGTATCGCAACGCTTAGCGAAACGGAGCACGACGACCGGCGCCACGGCCATGCTCGACAGCAATGGCGGATTCCGCCGCGGCCGCCGCGGCTGAGGCAACGGCAAGCGCGCGATGGACAAGAAACAGGAATTCCGGGCGAATCCGACGTTGAATCCGCCTAGGAATCCGCGACGGCCGTCTCATGACGCGCGCGTTTTATCGATCGTTTCCTTTGCAAATTGTTAAAGCCCTCCATATACCTTTTCTTCCAGGTTTCCCGGTTCGCGACCATGGATACCGCTTGCTTGGGTCGCCTACCGCCCCTGGCCACGGGGTCGGTTCGCCATGATTGCGTGCCAACCGCGAGGCGCGTTAAGTTGCCCAGTCAAGGCGGTAGCGACTGCCACTCCCCACAGACCACGAGATCGGACGCGTCCCGCGGCGTCCGGCCCTTACGACCCCGGATCGGAATTCGCGCATGACGTTGCCGCCGCCCCTCAGCCTCACCGCCACCTCGCATGTCCCGGAAATGGAACTGGGCGAGGTCGCGTCGGTCCGCGACACGCGCGAACTGGTCCTCGACCACGTCCTGCACTGGCTGCGGACGGAGGGCGGGCAGCCCGACGCGCAACTTGACTTCGATACCCCGCTCGCCGCCGCCGGCGTCGATTCGCTCGGCGTCGCCGCCGTCAGCGAGGCGATCGAACGCGAGACCGGCAAGCGGTTCAATCCCGAAGTGCTCTACGAACTGAACACCGTCCACCAGATCGCTCGTTACTTAGAGCGATTGCCCGTCGCGCCAGCCATCCCAGCGAACCTGGCTGCGACGCCTAGTCCGCTTGTTTCGACGCCCAACCTGTCAACACCGACGGGCCCGCTTCCCGTGCCGGCCGCCGCGCGGGGTGGCGCGCCGGTTTCGTCGTTGGCGGCCGGGACGGTTTCGCTGACCGCCCACAACCGGCCGAAACTGCTCGATCATTACGACTTGATGAACCAACGCATCAAGTCGCTCAAGGAGCGGAATCTGTACTTTTTCGAGCCTGAGATCGAGGCTCACGACGGCGCGTGGGTAGTGATCGGCGGTCGCCGGATGTTGATGCTCGGCTCCTACGAGTATCTGGGGCTGCTCCACCACCCGCGGCTTCGAGCGGCCGCTGTCGGCGCGATCGAGTCGTTCGGCACCGGCCACCATGGCGTAAGGTTGCTCTGCGGCACCACCGTGCTGCACCGCCGCCTGGAACGGAAGCTCGCGTCGTTCATGCGGGCTGAGGACGCGATCGTCTACAGTAGCGGGTTCATGACGAATCTGGCGACCGTCTCCACTTTGGTCGACCGTCAAGGCGTGGTGATCGGCGACGAATGGAACCACGCCAGCATCGTGGATGGTTGCCGGGCTTCGCAGGCCGAATTCCTCGTTTTCAAACACAACGACATCGATTCGCTCGCCAGCCAGTTGGCTCGAGCGGGCGACCGTCCGACGCTTGTGGTGGTCGACGCCGTGTTCAGCATGGATGGCGACATCATTGACTTGCCGGCCGTCATCGATCTGTGCAAGAAGCATCAAGCGTTGCTGATGGTCGATGAAGCGCACAGCCTTGGTGTGCTTGGCCCGACCGGCCGCGGCATCCAAGAACACTTCGGGCTCGCCGACGACGACATCGACGTGAAGATGGGCACGCTCTCCAAGACGCTCGCCGGCAGTGGCGGCTTCGTTGCGGGCCGCGAGTCGATCATTACCTTCCTGCGTCACCACGCCCGCGGTTACATTTTCAGCGGCGCCTTGCCGACGCCGCAGGTCAATAGCTCGATCGCCGCCCTGGAAGTGATTGAACAGGAACCCGAATGGCATCGACGGCTGTGGATGAACCGCGAGTACTATGTGGCGGGCCTCCGCAGTCTCGGATTCGACCTTGGACTTTCCCAGACTCCGATCGTGCCGATCATCACGGGCGATGACGAGCGGGTCCTGGAGATGACCCGGTTGTGCCGAGAGGGCGGATTGCTGGTCGTGCCGGTCGCCTTCCCCGCCGTTCCCCGTAACGCCTCGCGGCTCCGCACCTGTGTATCCGCCAGCCATTCCCGCGAAGACCTGGATTTCGCCTTGGAAGTCCTCGCCAGCGCCGGCCGCCAAACCGGACTAATCAACGCCGGATGATCGACGCCGGATGATCAACGCCGGATGATCAACGCCGGATGATCAGCGCCGGATGATCGACGCCGGATGATCGACGCCGCCGACCCGTTGGCGATGCAAGCCAGAGTCATGTCAGCCATGAGCCAGTGGTTGAGCGCCGTAACCCCGTCGGACGCGGGTGACGGGGGGTGCGTGGTGCGTGGTGGGTGATGGGTGGAGGACGTTGGGCGGAGGGCAGTGGGGGTGAGGTGCCCCAGGATGCCGCGATACTCTACCTTCGGCTGACATGCGGCGGTCCTCTTCGGTCCCTCGCGACACGCTCGGACGGTGATCGTTGGAGTGTCGCGACACGCTCAGGCGGTCCTCTTGGGGGCGATATGCTCCGTGCCTCCGTTCTTCGGTGAGACCCTCTCCCTGGGAGCGAATTCACTCGTACGACGGACTTCCAATCTGTTGACGCTGTGGGCGGATCGCTTCGAGCGGGCGCTCCGGTTTAAGTGCGAAATGACCAAAAAGTTGGCTCGCACGAATTGGCGTTTCCCCGTGTTCGCCGATTCTTCGTCGACAGCGTTCGACCGGTTCGCAACTCGAAGCAAGCCATCCCCAGCGGCGACGGACAAAATGTCCGTCGTACAAATAGGACGACGGCTGTCGACGGGGCCGGCTCGTGGTGGACCGTCCGCCGGACGACGGACATCTCGTCCGTCGCACAAAAGGAGTTTCCCACCGCTCGCGACGACGCGAGCATTCACTTACGGCAACCGCTTCACGCGGATGTTGCGGTAGTACACGGTGCTGCCGGGGTCGTGGGCTTGGAGCGCGAACGTGCCAGCGCTCAGCTTCACCGGTCCGGCTTTGTCCGCCGGTTCCATGAAGTCGACGACCGTTTTGTCGTTGATCTTCACGACAACGTGTTTGCCCTTCACGATGATGTGCTGCGTCCAGTACTCGTTGTCCTTCGCGGCCGGTTCGAGCACCTTCACCGTGTTATACAAACCACCCGTCTTCTGCGGATCGCGGTTATAGCTGTTGTTCACCTGCGATTCATAGCCCTGCTTCGGCCAATCCTTGTCTTGATACGAAGTGTGGATGAAGATACCGCCATTGCTGTTCGATTTCGTCATCACCTCGGCTTTGAACTCGAAGTTCACGAACGGCTCTTTGTCACCCACATAAAACGCGTGGCTGCGAGGACCGTTGGCGATCAGCGCGCCTTCCGCCAACTTCCAGCTCGACTGGTTCTCGTTGATCTTCCATCCGTCCATCGACTTGCCGTCGAAAATGGTGACCCACCCGTCGCCGTCGCCGCTCGCGGCCTTCTTGTCTTCCGCTTGAACACGCGGCGCGTGGTTGGTCGCCGTCGCCAGCCCCGCCGCCACCAAGCCCACCAGTCCCGCCAACCCCATCGCCAGCCAACGATTGATCCGCATACGCTTGCCTCTTCTTCAACGGAATGGCCCCGGAACGCGGCTCCAGCCCGGATGCGTCGACGGCCAATCCGTCGCGCTCCCGCCCACCTCGCCTCGCCATTCCTGACGGCGGCTCAGTGTGACGAGCCGCCGGCATGCTGTAAACGGCGCCCAGCCGGCCCACCGGCCCCTGCCAGGCCGTCCCCACTACATCCACGCGAACCGCCCCCGCCGCGCCATCTCCACCCCATCACGCGACGAATCTGCTAATTTTCGGGGTACGCAACTTCGCCACACCCGCGATCCTCGAAATCACCACCGCCCCCGCCGCCATGCCCTTGCGATTGACGAACCTGGAATTGCCGGTCGAAGCGCCACCCGAGTCGCTTCGAGCCGAGATCGCTCGACGGCTGCTCGCTCGGCCGAGCGACGTGCCCGAGTGGCGTATCCTTCGTCGCAGTCTTGATGCCCGTTCGCGGTCGGCCCTGAAATTCGTTTACTCGGTGCTGGTCGACGAACCGCGGCTCGACCAGTGGTTCGCGCGTCAGCCGAAACTCAAAGGCGTCGAACCGTTCATCCCCGAGTTGTTCCAGCATCCACCGGATGGCAGCGAGCCGCTCAACGACCGCCCAGTCGTCGTCGGCTCGGGGCCCGCCGGCTTGCTCGCGGCGTACTATTTGGCGGAACGCGGCTATCGGCCGTTGATTCTGGAACGCGGCGATCCGGTCAAGGAACGCGTCGGCGCGATCCGGTGGTTCGACCGCGGCGGTCCGCTGGATGTCGAAAACAACTATCTCTTTGGCGAAGGCGGAGCCGGCACGTTCAGCGATGGCAAACTGACCTGCCGTATGTCCGGACCCGATGTCGACTGGGTGCTCGAACGCTTCGTCGAATGCGGCGGGAAACCGTCGATCCGCTACGAGCACCGTCCGCACCTGGGCAGCAACCGCCTACCGCTGATCGTGCGAAACTTGCGGCGGCGCATCGAGGCGATGGGCGGCGAGTATCGCTTTCGGTGCCGCTGCGAATCGCTCGCGCTGCGAGACGGCCGCGTCTGCGGGCTCTTCACATCCAGTGGCTACATTGCCACGCCGCTCGTGGTGCTCGCCATCGGCCACAGCGCCCGCGATACTTACGCCATGCTGCACGGGGGTGGCATTCCGCTCGTTCCCAAAGCATTCCAGCTTGGGCTGCGCATCGAACAGCCCCAAGAGCAGGTCGACCGCCATAAGTACGGCCGGCCCGACTACCGCGAACTGCTCGGAGCAGCCGATTACACGCTGCTCGCCAAAGGCGACCGCGACGTGTTTACGTTCTGCATGTGTGCGGGCGGCATTGTGATTCCCAGCGTCTCCGAACCCGGCCAGTTCTGCACGAATGGCATGAGCAATTCGCGGCACGACAGTCCGTTTGCCAACAGCGGCGTTATGGTGACGATATCCCCCGAGGAATTCGGCAGCCCGCATCCGCTTGCCGGCATCGAACTGCAACGGAGGTATGAAGCGATCGCCTTCGCGTTGGGCCGCAACGAGTACCTCGCACCGATCCAGTCGGCGGCCGACTTCCTCGCCGATCGCACTCCTGCCGCGGCTGCCAGCTACGCGTGTTCCTACGAACGCGGCGTGACACCAGCCAACCTGTCGAGCGTTCTGCCACCCGCGGCGCTGCGCGCGGTCCGTTCCGCTCTACCGTCGCTCGACCGCCAATTCCGCGGCGATTTCCTGCGCGACGCCCACTTGGTTGGTCCCGAAATGCGCGGCAGTTCGCCCGTGCGTATCCCGCGCGATGAAACTTCGCGCGCCGTCGTTGGCGTCGACGGCCTCTACCCTGTCGGTGAAGGCGCTGGATATGCCGGCGGCATCATTAGCGCGGCGGTCGACGGGCTCCGCTCCGCCCGCAGCATCGTCGCCCGCTTCCGGCCACTCGTCGCGACCAGCAAGTAGCGTCAGCCGACAAACCGTGCTTGCGAACCGGCGGCGCGCGGCCGTTAACATGTCCCGCGGCGCGGCGCCGCTCGTTACAATGCGGCCGCTCGGCTCGACACAGCTCGGATCCAGGCAATGTTTCCACACCTTTTCGAACTAAGGGGATGTTTCATGCGGCAACAAGGTTCCAGGTTTTCAGCATGGTCGTCAGCGTGTTCGTCCACGCTGCCGGTAAGTGACAGCGGCATTGGCACCCTGCGGCAGGCTCGCGGCTGGCGATCGCTGGGCGCGGGCATCGCCTTGGTGGTGTCGCTTGTCCTAGGCAACGCGGCCGGCGTTCGCGGCGCGGGCGGGGAAGCGGAAACCGATCCGGCGAAGGCGGGACCGGATTTCGCGTTGCAGGGCGAGTATCTCGGGGAAATCGGCGGCGAGAAATGGGGCGGACAAGTGATCGCGCTGGGCGAGGGCTCGTTCCGCGGCATCGGCTACAAAGGCGGCCTGCCCGGTGACGGTTGGAAACGCGGTGATGAACGGCGAGTGTCGGAAGGCAAGGCCAGCGACGGTTCGGTCGTCATGAAGGGCGACGACCATACCGCGACGATCAAGGGTGGTGTGATCATCATCGCCAGCGGCGATGGGAACAAGATCGGCGAGCTCCGCAAGGTCGAACGCAAGAGCCCGACGCTAGGCATGAAGCCGCCGGCCGGCGCCGTCGTTTTGTTCGACGGCAGCACTGCCGACCAGTTCAACAACGGCAAATTGGTCGAAGGTAGTCTGCTCGGCGCGACCAACTGCGAGAGCAAGCTCAAGCTGGGCGACCATTCGCTGCATATCGAGTTCCGCACCCCGTTCATGCCCAAGTCCCGCGGCCAAGCACGCGGCAACAGCGGCGTCTACATCCAGAGCCGCTACGAATGCCAAGTGCTCGACTCGTTCGGCCTGGAAGGCGAAAACAACGAATGCGGCGGCATCTATAGCCAGGTGAAGCCAGCGGTCAACATGTGCTTGCCGCCGTTGTCCTGGCAGACCTACGACATCGACTTCACCGCCGCCCGCTACGACGAATCGGGAAAGAAAACGAAGAACGCCCGAGTGTCGATCAAGCACAACGGCGTGCTGATCTACGATGACCTGGAACTGAAGAACCACACGCCAGGCCGACACAACGAAGGTCCGGGCCCCGACGCTGTGTTCCTGCAAGATCACGGCAACCCGGTCGCCTTCCGCAATATCTGGGTGCAGCCGAAGTAGCATCCCGCCCGCCATTAGCGATCGGCGACCAGCAACCCGCGATCAGCAACCATCTGGCTGAAGCGACCACCCTGCGGAACGGGTGTCGGGCTCATTCTTTTCCGAGCCCGACACCCGTTTTTTCATCAAATCTCCACACGGCTATGGCACAACGGTTTTAGGGCGTTCCGGTCGCGGGTGCTGACCTGCGGGAACGGCCGTGTTCTCTTTCCCGCCGTGCCGACGTGACACCGTCCCAAAGCTCTGCCAACTCGCCGTTCCCGCAGTGGATTCGAGCCGCCGTGCTCGCCGCCGCGGTGGTCGCCGTCTATGGGAACAGCTTTGCCGGCGTGTTCGTGTTCGACGACAACGCGTTGATCGTCGACAATCCGGGAATACGGCGGTTCGAACCGCTGGCGCTGCTGGGCACGAGCCGCACGCGCCCCCTTCTCAACGTCAGTCTAGCCGCGAACTATGCATGGGGTGGACTCGATCCGTTCGGCTACCATCTGTTCAATTTGACGGTGCATCTCGCGGCCACTTGGTTGCTCTTCGCCGTCGTCCGCGCGACGCTTCGTTCGCCCCGGCTGACCGCCGAGTTCGGCGAACATGCCGACAACCTTGCGTTGGTCGCGGCGTTGCTTTGGGCGGTCCATCCACTCAATACCCAGGCGGTCACTTACATCGTGCAACGCTGCGAGTCGATGATGGCCGCCGCGTTTCTAGCCATGTTGTGGTGTGTCGCGAAGGCACGTTCGTCGCGGCATCCGGGATGGTGGCGGTGCGGCGCCCTCGCGGCTTTCGCCACCAGTGTCGCGAGCAAGGAAGTGGGCTTGATGGCGGCCCCTGTCGCTTGGCTTTACGACTGGAGCTTCTTCCGTCCTCATGAATCTTCGCCTCGACCCGCCCTATCGTGGCGACAACAGTCACTTGTCGCCGTCGCCGGCCTTGGCGTTGTCGCGGCCGGACTGTGGTGGATTCGCCCCGTTTTGTTTGAAGACGGCAGCGCCGGTTTTGGCACAGTCGCCGTCACGCCGTGGCAGTATTTCCGCAGCCAGCCTGGCGTTCTTACCCACTACCTGCGGCTTGTGGTTTGGCCGAGCCCGCTTTGCTTGGACTACGGGTGGCCGGTGGAAAACCGTTGGCTTGTCGGCATTGTTCTGCCCGGCATGTTCATCGGAGGGCTGTTTGTCGCGAGCCTCTTGCTGGCATGGCGCCGCTCAGCCGCCGGCTTTCCCGGGATCGCCTTTTTCTTGATACTTGCCCCGACCAGCAGCATCATGCCGATCCAGGATTTGGCCTTTGAACACCGGATGTATCTGCCATCCGCGATCGTGATTGCCGCCGCCGTGGTCGCTTTGCATGGCGTTCGTCATCGTTGGCTTCAGCCGCTAGACCTTGCTGCCAACTCCGGTGGCCACGGCGACGGCAAGTTCCGGCCACTCGCCGCGATCGCGGTGGCGCTGGCGGTGGTGGCTTGCGCCGTGACGCTCGGCCTGGCGACCATCGAACGGAATCGCGACTACCACAGTGCTGCCCACATGTGGCAGGACGTGCTCGCCAAGGTGCTGCGTCGTGGCCGGCCAGCGAAGCATCTGCACCGGGTCATGGCGAACCTGGGCTTGGAACTGCACAAGGCGGGACGAACCGACGAGGCGTTGGAAGTGTTCCATGAAGGCCTCCGCATCGCGCCCGACTCGACGGCCATCCGCGCGAACTACGCGCAAGCGTTGATCGACTTGAAACGGTTCGAGGAAGCTTCCGAGCAGTTGTCGAGGGTGTTGGAGGTCGAACCGCGCGCGCCGAGTTTCACGCATCAAGCGGCGTTGGTCGCCGCCAAAGCCGGCCAGTTTGACAAGGCAGAGACTTTGTTTCGGCGCGCGATCGCTTCCGAGCCGCTGTCTGCCGACTTCCATGTGAATCTTGCCCAACTGCTCTTGGAACGCGACCGGCCTGGCGAAGCGCGCGACGAATTGGTCCTCGCCGCCCAGCTCTACGGCCCCAACGACTCGCGCCGCGACGACATTCAGCGCCGCATGGAGCGGACAGAAGCCCGGTTGCACTTCGAACGCGGCAACGAGCGGCGGCGCCAAGGCGATCACCGCGCGGCGCGAACTGAATATGAACAGGCGGTGACGCTCGATCCGACGCTTGCCCAAGCCCACAACAATCTCGGTGGACTGGCCATGTCGGACTCGCCCGTCGACGCCGCTCGCCACTTTGCCAACGCTGTCGAACAGGCTCCCGGCTACGTGGAAGCCCGCTTCAATCTGGCCCAATCGCTGTTGCGAATCGGGCGACTGGAGATGGCCGTCGACCACTTGAAACGAGTCCTGGATGCTCGCCCCGACTTCGTGCCGGCGCAGCAATCGCTGCGTCAAATCGAGGCCTACCGGCAAAAGACGAAGTCGGCCGCGAGCGCCGGCCCAGCCAATCCGTGATTCTCCGGTAATGGCCGAACCGCTCACAACGGGCGACCGACCCGCAACGTCCTGACAAGGCTTGGTGGACAGGTGGATTGGTCTCGAGGTGCCAGGCTATCCGCTGGAACCGAATCGGCGAATGGGTGCCAGGCACCGATCGTTTGGTTTGGAAGGGAAATCGGTGCCAGGCACTGATCGTTCGGGGTGACCTTTTCAGTCTTCCCGGTCTTCGTATTTGCCGCAATCTTCCAAAGCTGTGCGTGCAGCCCAAAATCTCCAGCTATCCACTGGAATCGAATCGGCGAATCGGTGCCAGGCACTGATCGTTCGGGTTGACCTTTTCAAACTTCCCGATCTTCGTATTTGCCGCAAGATTCCCAGGCTGTGCATGCCACTCAAAATTCCCAGCCATCCGCTGAAACCGAATCGGCGAATGGGTGCCAGGCACCGATCGTTTGGTTTGGATCGGCGAATGGGTGCCAGGCACTGACCGTCTTTTGCGAATGGGTGCCAGGC
>CAIXSC010000664.1 GCA_903921945.1 uncultured Planctomycetaceae bacterium | reverse complement strand
GGTGTTGAACCATAAACCAGAATGCCGTGAGACGCGGGACGCGGGCGTCGTGCCGCATCGTTCCAGCGACGGTTAAGGCGATGCTGCCGAGGATCGTGAGCGCTACCAAAGCGCCGGCGACAATCCGTTGGCGAGTGGGCGCGCGGCTGGGGTCCGCTGTCGGCCGGCCATCAAACGCGGCCGCTCTTTCCAAGGCCGCGTCCAACTCCAGGTATTCACGGAACCACGATCGGGAAACGCGACTATCGCGGAGCAACGCTTGCAATTGAGCGACATCGTCGGCGGTTGCGATGCCGTCGGCGTATTTTTGCGTCAGCGATAAGAGCCGTTCGCGGTCGCTCATGGGGTTCCCTCCGCCTCCAAGGTCCGGCCGATGCACTCGAGCAACGCCAAGCGGATCCGATGCAGCAGTTTATAGAGCGACATCGGCGTTTGTCCGCGTTGAGCGGCAAGCTGATGGATTCGGGCCCCGGGAGCGTAGGCGGCCAGGACCACATCGCGTTGCCACGCGGGCAGTTTTTCCAAGCAGGTTTCCAGCGCGGAGCGGCGGGCTTGGCCCCGCGAATCCTCGACGGCCTCCTCGGCCAAGGTACACAGCAGCGATTCGTCAAAGACGTGCCGATCGCGTGCCCGATCCCGCCAGTAAGCGAGGACTTCGAACCGGGCCACGCCGCAGGCCCATTTGCGAAAATCCCGCTGGTCGTCGAATTCGCCAAACTTCTCCCACAAGATGATCGCCACTCGCTGCATCACCTCGGCGGCGTCCTCGCGGCTCGGCACCAGGGAACGCACGAACCCGTGCACCGACGCCTCATGGGCGGTGAATAGCGGCAAAAAACGCCGATGACGCTGATCTTCCCGCGGCTCCACCCGTTCCTCCTCGGTAACGCTCTCCGCAGAGCACCGAGATTTGCCGTCATCGCGACGAAACAGCCCGCGAAGGACGTCGGGACGGAGTGGCGTGGATTACTCCACGGTGGGTGGACGAATGGCTGCGGTGGGCGTGCGTGGCGGATCCGCCGAGCCCGGGGCCGACCCGTTGGCCGAGCCAGCGCCGGATTCCGTAGCCGCTCCCTCGACATTCGGCGACGTGGTTTCGCCCGCCGACGGAATGGGTTCGCGCACGGCCGGTTGAGGCGGTGTTGGCCAGCCCTCGACCACGCCGGTGCGTTGTTGACGCCAGATCTCCGCTTCCAAACTGTTGCGTGACAGGAAGTTCGCCGGAATCCCGCGATACCAGGGGACGCCCGAGGACGGCACGCCATGGCAGCCCGTCAACGCCAGCGGGACGACCGACAGGAGGGCCAACGTGCGTGCGGCGAATCGAGCCATGTTCCGTCTCCGGCAAAGTCAGCGTTATCCGTAAGGCTGATATCGTCCGAAAAGTCGGCAAACATGACGCCGTCTAAGAATTGCTCGCGCTCGGGTCGCGGAAGCGATAGCCGACGCCCCTGACCGTTTCAATTAGGTCGGCATGTTCTTGCATTTTGCGGCGGAGTGAACGGATATGCACGTCGATCGTGCGTTCCAGCACCATGATGTCGTCGCCGAGCGCGGCGTCGATGAGCTCCGAGCGTTGAAAAACACGGCCCGGTTGGCGAATGAGCGTATCGAGCAAACGGAATTCGCTGACCGTCAGCGGAATGGGCTGGTTGTCGATCGTCACGCGGTGCCGCAGACGGTCGACGATGACGCCATGGCACGCCACAGTGTCCTCGGCCTGGGGATCGAAAGCGCGTCGCCGCCGTAACGCCTTGATGCGTTCCATCACCACTTTCACGCTGAACGGCTTGGTGACGTAGTCGTCGGCCCCCAGCGAGAAACCGATCAATTGATCCGTTTCTTCCGCCTTCGCGGTCAGCATCATGATCAGCGTGTCGCGAGTGGCCGGGTCGGCGCGGAGCCGCTTGCAGACTTCCTGGCCATCGATGACCGGCAGCATGAGGTCGAGCACCACCACGTCGGGCGACTTGAGTTGGGCTTGGTTGAGCCCATCCTGGCCGTCGGTGGCGACGAAAACCTCGTAGCCCGCGTTCTTCAGGTTGTAGGTCAACACTTCGGCGATCGGCCGGTCGTCTTCGATGATCAGAACTTTAACACGTGGCATGGGTATCCATAACCGTTAGGCCGTGGCCGGCGGGTCGAGGGCCGGACAGCGGCGGTGGCAGCGGACCGCCAACCGCTATTTGCGGTCGACGGGCGCCGTTCGCGTGTGGCGGACGATTTCACCCTCCACCAGATAAATCACATCCTCGGCGATGTTCGTTGCATGGTCCGCGATCCGTTCGACGTGGCGGGTCGCGGAAAAGCAGTGGAGCGCGGCTGGCACCAGTCGCGATTCCTGCTGCATCAGCGTTTGCAGTTCATCGATGATGTCCCGGTTGTGTTGGTCGACGTCGTCGTCCAGTCGGAGCAAGCGGCGAGCGGCCTGGGCGTCCGAGTTCACGAATGCGTCCATCGCTCCGCGAACCATTTGGGTCGCCAACGCCACCATCCGAGCCAATTGGTCCGGGATCGGAAAATCGGGATCGTGGCAGATCGCTTGGGCTCGCTGCGCGATGCTCACCGCCAAATCGGCGATCCGCTCCAGGTCGTTGTTGACCTTCAGCACACACGCGATGCGCCGCAAGTCGGCAGCCACCGGTTGATGCAGCGCGAGAATCTTCAAGCATTCCTCTTCGATCTGCACTTCCGCCTGGTCAACGGCCGAGTCGGCCGCGAT
>CAIXSC010000663.1 GCA_903921945.1 uncultured Planctomycetaceae bacterium | reverse complement strand
TTTACCCGAACCGCTACGAGGAGTTGTGGCCGCACTTTGAGCTGTTCGCGCTCAGTTTCGAATTGAAATCGCTGAAGCCGCTGCCGCGAATCTACGAGCAAGCGGCCGAGCTGGCGGGGGTGCCGGCGTCAGCGATTTTTTTCGTCGACGACCGCGCGGACACTGTGGCCGGGGCCGTAGCCGCGGGCCTGGACGCGATCCGATTCGAATCGGCCGCCCAAGTCCGCCAGGAGTTGAAGCGGCGCCAAGCCTTGAGTTGACGCGCGCCGCGTACGCCGCTGGCCGTAGTCAATCGTCTGCCGCCGAATCCGTCACCGTCCACCCCTTGTCGCATAGCTTCATCTTCAAGCGCCAACGTCGACAACGGCCACGGAACCGGCGCGTTCGCCAATGGCGAGTCTTTTTCCGTCTGGCGTCCATGCCACGCGGGTGATTTCGGTAAGGAACATGCGGCCCGCGGCGGGGCGTGTGGCGCGTAGCGGGTTCCACAACAGCAGAGTGCCATCCGCGTCGGCAGAGGCGAGCAGTTCGCCTTGGGGTTGGAAAGCCAACTGCGTAATCCGTGTCGGGTGGCCTTCCAACATCGTGGGCGAGCGTCCCTCTGGACCTTTTCCGCCGCAGTCCCAAAGCACAACCGTATCGCTTCCACCTGTTGCCAAGTGGTTGCCGGCGTGATGCCAGGACAGCTCAAGCACTTTGCGGGGAAACCCCCACATTTGTGCGTCTTTGCCGGTCTTGACGTGCCAGAAATGCACTGTCGAATCCTGTTCGCCCGTTGCGATGAACCGCGCTGTCGGACTCCACGCCAGGGTCAAGCTGGAACCTTTCCAGGCAAGTTTCCGGGGCGGATCGGCATGGCCTCGGACGTGCAACACGATACCCAAGTAGGCGGTCGTCGCGACGGCGCTTCCATCTGGATTCCAGGCGAGATCGGATACGGTGCTGGCGTGGCACGCCGATTCGTACAGCGTTTCGCCAGCGATGTTCCAGATCCGCAGCGTTTTGCCCGCTGCCGCCGCAAGCTCGCCGCCACGCGGTCGATAGGCGACCTTCGCCACCCAGTCTCCTCCCGCCGCCAATTGCTGGGACTCGGCTCCGGTCACCGGGTCCCACACGCGGACCCATCCGTCCAGGCCACCAGACGCGAGTGCCTGGCCGTCCGGCCTCCATGCGATCGATGAGGCGCCGCCAGCATGGCTGCCGAGCAGACGCGGTGGGCCGCGAAAACTGGCCAGCGACACGCGTCCATCCACCGTCGCGATCGCCAACCGATCGCCGCTTGGCGACCATGCGAGATCGATGATAAAGTCGTCGAGCAAAGCTCGCCAAGTCTCCCGCACGTCCACCGTGGCAGCCGCCTTGCCTTTTAAGCCAAACATGCATTGAACCCCGCGTTAAGTTCCTCGCGGTCGAGATTCCGTCCGATGAAAATGAGCGAGTTGTGCCGTGGTTCAGCCTCCCACAACCGGTCCTCGCGTCCGTCAAACAACATGTGTACGCCTTGAAACACATATCGCCGATTCGAGTTCCGGAAGCTCAGCACGCCTTTCATGCGAAAGATGTCGGCGCCTTTAGTCGCCAACAACTCGCGAAGCCAGCGTTGGAACTTTTCCAGATCCAAATCCCCCGGCGTCGTGATCCCGACCGACGAAACTTCGTCGTCATGCTCGTGGTCCGGCTTGTACTCGCGAGTGGCTAGCGGTTGAACTGGTTGACCCGCCGCATTCTCCAAGTAAGCGGAAAACTCGTCCGGATGATGCTCGGTGAACAACGCGTAAGCCCCGCGTTCGGCGATCAAGGCGCGGAACCGGCCAGGACCGCCGGCGAGATCCAGCTGGAACAGTAGCGAGCCGGGCGTGACCGCTTCGCCGGGACCGATCTTCGTTTCCGGTTCCGAATAGATCCGGACGGCCGTCTCCACGGCGTCGCGCATCCCCGGATCATCCGCCGTTTCAATCCGTCGGAGGCAGGCGTTCATCGCCGGGTCGGGGCCCGCGCCGACGACAAACGCGTACTCGCCCGGTTCCAACTCGTACGCGCCGCTCCACTCGAAAGGATACTCGGGTTCAAGGAATTTTGGATCGATTCGCAAAGCCCGATCGAGATCAAAACCACCAAGTCCCAGGATTTTGTCCATGGCGATCGCCGCGTCGCGCGTGCGGTAAATGCGGGCCGCCGCGTTCATCGCATGAATGCGAGCCTCCAAATCATCCAATTGCGACTCAGTCGCCAAATCGGTTTTGTTGAGCAAAATCACGTCGGCAAACGCGATCTGCTCGCGCACTTCCTCGCTGTCATCGAAGTGTTCCAACACATGTTTCGCGTCGATCAGGGTCACAATCCCATCCAGGCTCATCGCCGACTGCAGATCGTCATCCATGAAAAAAGTCTGGGCCACCGGTCCTGGATCCGCCAAGCCGGTCGTCTCGATCATGATGTGGTCGAACTTGTCGCGGCGTTTCATCAAATTGCCAAGGATGCGAATCAAATCGCCGCGAACGGTGCAGCAGATGCAACCGTTGTTCATTTCGAAGATTTCCTCCTCAGCCCCGATCACCAACTCGTTGTCCACGCCCACTTCGCCGAACTCGTTTTCGATCACTGCGATCCGCTTGCCATGGTTTTCACTCAGGATGCGGTTGAGCAGCGTGGTCTTTCCCGATCCGAGAAAGCCGGTCAGGACCGTAACGGGAATTTTGCCTAGCGCGGTCGACATACCTTGGGTACTCCTTAAGTGACCAAACGAACGGCGCGGTTAAGAAACCACGGCTACAATCAATCTGGACAACGCCACTCCCGCAGCGTCGCCGCACGGCCGAGCGGTTGTAGTCGAGCGATATCTTCTCGCTGCACTTCCGCCACACGCTTATGAATCTTCCACTGATGCGGCGGCCGGTCTTCGCCTAACGCGGCGATCACCGTTTCCACCGGCGGACATCCCTCCTCATGACAGGCCAACTCGGCCACCATCACCGTCGATTCTTCCGGGACTTCCAACAATTCGCGGACCCACTGCTTCACGGCCGCCAAGTGGTTCGGCACCGCTTTCTCGCGATCGCGGAACAACATTTCGCGTCTCCCGTCTCTCACCTGCGACTTCGCAAGCATGCCTGTGGCCCCATTGACGACCGACCGCATTTGCAATACGGTTGCAAACAGTATTAATTTCCATGTGATTGTCAAGTGCTCTTGGAATCGTGGACGTCGCAAGCTTCAGGGCACGTGAACGCAACACCGTGCCCGGCGATTCAGGCGGACAGGGCACGGTCGCGAACAGGAGGAACGATGGACGCAGCGAACCAGTTAAGGCCTTTCGACCTCGGCGCCAGCAAACCGGGACGAACCGAGCGCGCGACCATCTGCTTCCGCGGGACTCGCCCTGGCCATAGCACTCGTCGCGAACGGCGTCCGGCTCAACTTCGCCCCGCGAACCGCCGCGAGGGTGAGCGCGTCCGAGCGGCCCTTGGGAAGGCTTCGGCCTTTGTCCAACTTGCTATGGCGGGACTGACAATGATGGTCGCCGCGACGTTGGGCTGCGTGGATAAACAGCGACTGACCCACTCGCCGGACGAGGCCGTTGGTGGCGGCAACGCCTCCGCGAATTCCGACGCAACTTCCAGCACAAAAACCATCGCGACAACGACTTCCGCAGAAGAACGTGAGGCGGTGGACGCGGCGGCAAAAACGATTCGATCCGCGGCGGTTCGCGAGGCTGCGTCAAAAGGCGTTGAGCGTCCAATTCGAGTCGTGGTGGGCGGTCGAATTCCGGTGGTTGCGTCTTTCAGCATCTTGGGGGAATGGATCGAGCGAGTCGCTGGTGATCGAGCCGAAGTGTCGACGTTGGTAGGCCCCGGCGGAGACGCTCA
>CAIXSC010000662.1 GCA_903921945.1 uncultured Planctomycetaceae bacterium | reverse complement strand
TGCTTTGTTTAACCAGGAGTGTTCCCATGCCACAGTCTGATCCCAACTTTCTCGCCGAACGTGAAGTCTTCTGCCCCACTTCGTCCCGCGCCGCGCTACCGTTTGGCCTCGAATGCTGGTTTTCACGCTAAGCCTTCTCGCGCTGGCTGCCGTTGACAGCGATGCCATCCGCGCTCAAGGCGATCTGCCATGGACTCGAAGCGCGAACCAAGCGAGCGGCAAGCGGGCCGAATCGATCAAGGCCTTGTTGGTCAACGTGGACGCCAGCCATTGGAACAACTTTTTCGATGGCCAGCCGCTTTCGGTGAACGAGGATGAAACATTGCACCGGATCCTCTTCCGGCTGCCACGAATCAGCGGGTATGACTGGCATCGGTTGGCGCGTCCGCTCGGCGATGGCCACACGCTCGCCAAAGAGCCTGCCGCGGCGCGTGGCCAGGCGTTTCGCTTGGAAGGGGTGGTTACGCGAGTCGAAAGGATTCCGGTCCTGCCCGAGATCGCCCGTCGGTTCGAATTCGACAGTTATTACCGCGTCGCGATCGAGCCCACCGGGAGCGACTATCCGGTGATGGTGTCGGCGCGGACCGTGCCGGCGGGTTGGGATCAACGGGAAACGCTGCGCGAACGCGTTACTTGTTCCGCCGTGTTTCTCAAGGCGGCGGCTGATGATGGTGGGCGGCCGCCCTTGGTGTTCGCTACGGATCGAATCGCTTGGCACCCCGAATCGCCGAGCGATTCGCCGCGGATCGAAGCCGATCATTTACTGTTGGCTCGGCATGGCTTCGACGCCAATCGCCTCCGCGACCTCGATGGCCGCGACGCGTTGCCGCTCACCTCCGCCGATACCGAATGCTTCTATCAATTGCTCGCGGCCGTTTCGCGGATCGACGTCGCCGAGACGCGGACGCTCGCCCGCCCGTTCGCCCTGGCCGAACTGCTCAACAAGCCGGGCGAGCAACATGGCCGTTGTTTCCATGTCCACGGCCGCGCGCGGCGCGTGACCAAAGTGGTCCTCAATGACCCGGAAATCAAAGATCGGTTCGGTATTGGACACTACTACCAGCTTGACGTGATGGTGCCGCTGGGAGACGCCGAGGTGCGACTGTCTAGCGGCAAGGGCGACAAGTCAGGCCCGGTGTTCAATATCGCGTTTCCCGTGATCTGCTGCGTGCTCGACGTTCCCGAGCGACTCAAGCAGCTCGGCGAACGCGGCGAGATGAACGAGGACATGACGTTCGACGCGTTCAACGTCCGTCTGTGGTCGTACCAATCGCCGTTCCTGGACCAGTTCGAACGCGATCAGGCCGAGCGTGCGGCGGCGGTTGGTGGTGGTTCTCTGGATGCTTCCGGCAATCCGGGTGGCAAAGACGCGGTTGGCGGGCCCGCCCAAGGACCGCAGGAAACGGGTAAGGGGCCAAGGCGGCGACAACCGAGTCCGTTGTTCATCGCCCGTTCGGCGGTCTTCGCGC
The DNA here is from genome assembly GCA_903921945.1 of uncultured Planctomycetaceae bacterium. Taxonomy (GTDB): domain Bacteria; phylum Planctomycetota; class Planctomycetia; order Pirellulales; family Pirellulaceae; genus CAIXSC01. The sequence goes on along the minus strand of CAIXSC010000662.1, from coordinate 449 downwards.
CCGTGGCGCCGCCCACCGATCATGGACTTGGCAGTATCATCGCGTGGGTCCTGTTGGGGGCCTTGGCGGTCGTTGGTGGCCTCATGTGGCATTCCAACCGCCGCGAACGGATCGCGCGTCAGCGGATGCGGGGCAAGTCGGCCGGAACCGGTGGACTGGACTGGATGGCGCCGGCGCCGACCGTGGAACTCGAGCCGGACCGGCCGCCGCCAAGTGCCATCGGGGACGACCACCGCTCGGCGGACGGCGAAACCGGCGGACCGGGTGGTGCCGGCGCTCCACGCTAAGCCACAATACCGTGCACCATCCCACAAACCGATGCGGCTTAGGATGTTGTGTCACCGGTTTCACGTGGCGTTCAGAGTCCGATCGTCAGCGTTGCTACGCGTGGCATGTTCCCATGGCAGACAAGCGGGCGCAGCCATCGATGTGCCACGAAGCACACGAAG
>CAIXSC010000661.1 GCA_903921945.1 uncultured Planctomycetaceae bacterium | reverse complement strand
CTGCCCTGGGCTATCAGACACATTCGAGGTCCATCGCCCTGAAGGGCAACAATGACAACCGACCTCTTCGCAATCTTACGTCGAAGTTGACATCCGCAAAGGGCTGCCATTGGGTACGTATTGCCCACGGCAAGTACTGCCCACGGGACTCGATGCCTTATGAGTGCGCGCGCAAATTTCTTGGCGTCGCTGCACCGTTTACCACCAATCACATTCAGCGGTGTCCACAATAGATTCGTGAGCTGCGTGTGCTTTGTGGTACACTGCCCGCCGCGACATGCTTGTGTGCCGCGGGACCATGCAGCGACCGCGGCGAACGAGCCGCCTGTCGCTTCCGCTGAATGCACGCCAAGCTGTCGCGACCCGGGACGCATTCGGGATTTCGTGATTCGGTCACGCCTTAGCCGAAGAGGCGGTAAGCGTCTTCGGTTTTCAGACGTTTGGCGCGGATGCGGCCGTCGCTGAGTTTTTCACCGTTGGGATCGACATACACTCGGCCCGTTTTGCCCGGACGAACGCTCATCACGTGGATGTTGAAGATGAACGCATCGTCGGTCAAAGCCTGGAACCAATGCACGTTGTCTTTGTCGTCCGAGATCGTTGATGTATCGCGAGCGCTGAATTCGCGGTCGATGGTGGGGCGGATGATCATCCAATCGGGACCGTTTTCCAGCCGATCGTACAGGCGTCCCCGGAACTTGCCGCCCAAAATCAGGAACGCCGTGACCATGTTGTCATGGCCGTGGGGAACGACCGAACTGCCTTTCTTGAGCGCGAACACTTGCGTGCCATAGACAAGGCTCTTCGGTAGCCCCTCCACCTCCGGAAACCGCGGACGGAGACTCACCTCGCCCTGATCCTTGAATTTCACGTCCTGCACCAGTTTGTCGAACTGGATGAACTTCAAGAACTCGGGCAAGTCGACTTTCCCAAGCAGTTCCTCCACCTTCTTTTGCCATTCGACCTGCTTCAGTTGCTTGCCTTTCACGTCCAAACTGAGCTGGTTGATGTCGGCCAGCCATCGGGCGGCGATCGGCTTGACTTCGTCGCCCCAGGCGTCGCGTTGAAACAGCGTCTCCAGCAGGGAGAGCGTTACGAGCGACGCCAGCGTTTGCTCGGAGAATTCGCGGCGAGTGACGTTCGACATGACGGACAGCTCCAGGAAAAGGACGACGATGCGGAATAGTCGCGAGAGACGTTGGTTGAAACGCTGGTTGAGACGCTGGTCTGGTTGAGACGCTGGCTAATGACGCTTTGGGGGCCACGGATACGGAGCGTAAAGCATAATCCCCACGCGATCGGCACAACACCAGCGGTCGGCGGCGCCGTCCGGGGCGTCTCCGCGATGGGCCGGGCGGGACGTGCGACGGCAATCGCGACCTAGCCCCGGCCATGGGGACTAGCTACGATTCGATCAAGTCGACTGATCTCAAGAAGTCGAAGTGGACCTGGGATCGCAGGCCCCGGGGACCGAGCCCGGAGGCCGTTTCGGACGTCATGACCGGAGAGGGCGCCACATGTTCAACATCGCTGACGGCAAGGTTCGTAACTGCGAGGGGTTGTCCCGCCGGGGAGTGTTGCAGGTGGCGGGGCTCGGGGCGTTTGGCCTCAGTCTGGCCGATTGGCTCGCCGCCCGCGAAGCTGCCGCCAGCGTGAAGGGCGGCAAGTACGCGCGACGCGATGCTTCGTGCATTCTGCTGTGGTTGGATGGCGGGCCGAGCCACTTCGAGACTTTCGATCCGAAGCCGGAGGCCCCGGACGCGATTCGCGGCCCATTCGGCGCCATTCCCACCAAGCTATCCGGCGTTTACTTCAGCGAACTGTTGCCGATGGCTGCCGAATGGATGAATCGCATCGCGATCATCCGCTCGATGAACCACAGCGACGGCAGCCATTCGGCGATCCCGATGTTGTCGGGAATGCCCGGGGAGAACACGGCGATCGGGGCCGTGGTCAGCAAGCTGAAAGGGTTTTCCGGCAACATGCCGCCATTCGTTCATTTCGGCTCGAACTTGGCCGTGGGCGGCGGACGGCTCGGGCAAGGCTACGATCCGGTGAAGATCCCCGATCCGTCTGGCAAAAAGGTGGAACTTCCCGGCTTTACGCTCAACGCGGGCCTGTCCGCCGAACGGCTCGCCGACCGCACAGCCCTGTTGTCGCGGATCGATCAGCAGCGGGCGAGGTTCGAGGCGACCGACAGCGTCGTGAAGATGGACGAGTTCCATCGTCGCGCGTTCGAGATTCTCACGTCGTCGAAGGTTCGCGAAGCGTTCGACATGAGTCGCGAGCCGGCGTCGGTCCGCGACCGGTACGGCGCGAATTTCTTCGGACAGTCATGCCTCATGGCCCGAAGACTCGTCGAGGCCGGGACGCGGTTCGTGCAGATCAAGTGGTACGACGGACCGGCTTGGGATGCGTGGGACGTTCATGGAGCCGACCTGGGAGGCATGGTGCGGATGGAAAGGCACCTCTGCCCGCGTTTCGATCAAGGCTTGACCGCGTTGCTGGAAGATTTGGATCGCCGCGGGATGCTCGGGAACACGTTGGTCGTGGCGGTCGGCGAGTTTGGCAGGACACCGCAAATCAACAAATACGGGGCCCGCGACCACTGGCCTTACTGCTTCAGCGCCCTGATGGCCGGCGCAGGCATTCCCGGCGGAACCATCGTCGGCGCCAGTGAAAAAGATGGCGGCAGGCCCGCCGAACGGCCCGTTTCACCGGCCGAGTTCGCCGCGACGATCTATCAACTGGTTGGCATCAACACCACGACCGTCGATGGCGACCCGCGGGTCCGAGCGTTTACTGGCGGAGCGGCGCCGGTCAGCGAACTGCTGTAAAGCCGGTCGCAAGGCTGGTCGTAAAGCCGGTCGCAAGGCTGGTTGGGGCGAACAGGTCGCGAACCGCGGGCACGGCGGCCAACGGCCGGTCCATTTTCGTTCCAGGAGGTCTCCATGCGTAGCCGCTCGTTCTGGATGGCTAAGCCGCTATCGCGGTTCGTCGAAGCCGATCGAAGCCTGCGACTGGCATCGTTCGCCGCCGCCGCGTTTTTCTTCTTCAGCGCCGCCGCCTCCGAGCTGTCCGCGCAGTCGACGACGGAATTCAAGCCGAAGCTGATGATTGCCTACGGCGCCTATCACCCGCGCAAGCAGCAACCCACCATCTACTTTTACCAACATGATGGCGAATCGCGCGGGAAAGTAGCGGGCGAGGTCAAAAGCGAGCCGAAACGGAGCGACTACCATCCTTCTTTAAGTGCCGACGGCAAGTTGTGCGCGTTCGCGGCGGAACTGGAGAACGAAACGAGTCGCATCCTGGTGTGGGATCTTGAACAACAAAAATTGCTGGAATTGCCCGATATCAACAAATCGCCGAACGCCCAGTTGCACGCTGCCATGGGTGGCGACGGCAAGCTGGTTGCCTTCGCCGCATGGCGCCACCCCGAGAGCGACGGGCGATGGGATGTGCTGCTGTACGATGTCGGCGGCAAACGCCGGCTGCCGTTGCCGGGCCTCAATTCGCAACCGCTCGATGAACGCATGCCGGCGATCAGCGCCGACGGCCGCATGTTGGCCTACTGCTCGAATGACAAGGCGGGGCTCGGAGCGACCGATGTATTCCTTTACGACATCGCCGTCGGCCAGCCGATTTACGACGAGCGATTGAACTCCTCACGAGCCGACATCGAGCCATCATTGTCAGCGGATGGAAATCTTGTGGCGTTCACGAGCGACCGGCGCGGCGGCGAGGGCGGCCGTGACATCTATCTGTTCGACCGCGCAACAAGGGAACTGATCCCGTTGCCCGGATTGAACTCGGTGGCTCACGAGCAATCGCCGTCGCTATCCGCCGATGGCCGGTATATCGCGTTCGTCTCCGAGCGAACGGTTGGCGAAGGAGAACGGGACGTGTTCCTGTACGATCGCCAATCGAGCAAACTGCTCCCCACCCCCGGCCTGAACGGCAAACACGAAGATATCGATCCAAGCCTGATTCTGTTGCCGTGACGCAACTGCGGCGATAATCGATTCCTGAACAGCCGCATTGATCGCCCGCAGTCGTTTACCGCCAATACCGTTCAAGATTCCATAAACCGATG
>CAIXSC010000660.1 GCA_903921945.1 uncultured Planctomycetaceae bacterium | reverse complement strand
GGCTCGAATTCCTGCCGCTCAAAGCCCGCAGCCTCGAAGCGGCCCGCGGTTCGACCCCGTTCGACGCGCTGTTCCTCTCGTTGAGCTTTTTTGTGATTGGCGCGGCACTGCTGTTGGTCGCGTTGTTGTTCCGTTTGGGACTGGAACAGCGGGCGGCGGAGATTGGCCTCTTGTTGGCGGTTGGCTGGCCGGTGCGGCGAGTGGGGCGGACGTTGGCGATCGAAGCGGCAGCGGTCGCGGCGGTTGGCGGCGTGCTCGGCGTGGCTGCCGGCATCGGCTACGCGTGGCTGATGCTGGCGGGACTGCGCACCTGGTGGCTGGGCGCGATCACAACGCCTTTCCTCACCTTGCACATCACGCCGCAGTCGCTGGTCATTGGATACGCCAGTGGCGTTGTGGTCTCCGTGCTCGTGACGCTTGGATCGTTGCGCTCGCTTCGACGAGTGCCAATTCGGCCGTTGCTCTCGGGCCAGATGACGGTCGCGGTTGCCGATGCGTCGGCGGGTGCTCGACCCAAACGCGGTGTGGGACAGGGACGCGAGCGATGGGTGATGGCGGGTTTAGCGGTGATCGGAATGGTGGCGGCGACAGCGGCAGCCGGTTTGTCCGCCGAAGCGCAAGCCGGCGCATTCGTCGCTGGCGGCGGCTGTTTGCTATCCGTGATGTTGATTGCCGTATGGCGTTGGTTTCGTGGCGAGTCGGGTCGGACGAAAGTGCTAGCGACGACGTTGCCAAGGTTGGCGGCCCGCAACGCTGGCCGCAATGCGAGCCGCAGCACCCTGACGATCGGACTGGTGGCGTCGGCATGCTTTTTGATCGTCGCGATGAGTGCTTTTCGGCAGCAACCCACCGAGGGAGGCGTGGGCGGCTTCGAACTCTTGGCCGAAAGTGCCCAGCCTGTGTTCGTCGACTTGAATTCGCCGGCTGTGCGAACCGACCTGTGGGGTGACAAGGCCAGCGAACTCGACGGCGCTCGACTGTTCGCGTGGCGAATCCAGCCGGGCGACGACGCCAGTTGCAACAACTTGTATCAAGCGACCCAGCCGCGGGTGCTAGGCGTGTCGCCAGCGTTCATCGCGGACGCGGACGAAGCGGCGCCCGGTGCTCGGTTCGTTTGGGCAAAAACGGCGGCGCGAAATGATGCCGAGCGGCGCAATCCATGGAGGTTGCTGGCGGGTGCCGGAACGCGGCGAGACGTGGACGCCCAGTCGCCATCCAATGCCGCAGCGGGCTTGGCCGCGGACTCGTCAACGGAGGACAGCGACGAGTCTCAAGCGATCGTGCCCTGCGTCCTGGATCTGAACACGGCGTTGTACAGCTTGCACTTGTATGGCGGGGTGGGGGAGCAATTCACCATCGAGTACGCCGGTGGAAAGCGGGTCCGATTCCAGGTGGCGGGATTGCTTGCCAACAGTGTGCTGCAGGGCGCGTTGTTGATCGACGAATCGCGCTTCACTCGCCTGTTTCCCGAGGTGGCCGGATATCGTTTCTTTCTGGTGCGAGTATCCGCCGAGCGGGCGGCTGCCGTCGCCAACTCGCTCGAAGATCGGCTTGGGGACGAAGGGTTTGACGCGTCGGACAGCCGGCAGGTGCTGGCGGGTTATCTGGCGGTTCAGAACACCTACTTGAGCACCTTCCAAAGTTTGGGAGCTTTGGGGTTGGTGTTGGGGACATTCGGACTGGCGACGGTTCAGGTCCGCGGGGTGATCGAGCGTCGTGGCGAGTTGGCATTGTTGCGAGCGGCCGGGTTTTCGCGCGCCAGGTTGGCGCGGATGGTGTTGTGCGAGCACGCGGTCTTGTTGATCGGAGGTCTTGTGTTGGGGACGTTCGCCGCGTTGGCGGCCGTCGTGCCGCATGGCGCGCTCGGCAACGCTCGGGCCCCGTGGGGTGAATTGTCCGCGTGGCTGGCGATCGTGTTGGTGGTTGGGTTGGCATCGGGCTGGTTGGCGCTGCGAGCGATGGCGCGGGCACCACTGATCGCGGCGCTGCGGGGCGACTAACTTGCCGCCGTGGAGCGACCTAGCCGCCGTGGAGCGACCTAACCGCAAAAATCGATACGCGAAGCGAAGACGCGAAGCCTCGCGAAGGTGCGGGGCAAGTTCGAGCTTGAACCGGACGAAATGTTGATGCCGACGGCCGCCCGTCCCGAGAGCGCTCGAGCCTCGATCGTTCCCTTGAACGCTTGCCCCAACGAGTCCTCCCGCCACCAACCACCAACCACCAGCCTTCCGCGTTCCGCCCTCTCAGCCTTCAGCCTTCAGCCTTCAGCCTTCAGCCTCGAGCCTCAAGCCTCAAGCCTTCAGCCTCACCCATGACTCGCTGGCATCGCAAAGTCGTCGTTGTTACGGGGGGCTCAGCCGGGCTCGGCTCGCAAATCGTCGAGGCGTTTTTGGATGCGGGAGCGACGGTGGTCGCCGTTGGCCGTGACAGTGCGCGCTTGTCGTCGCTTGCCGCGAACTGCGGGAAGCGTGGCGGTGGAGGCCTGGAGGCTTCGGCGCTTGGCGAGCGGTTGACAGGTATCGTGGCGGACGTGACGTGTCAGGCGGACGTCGAGCGGTTGTTTGCCGAAGTTGGATCGCGGTTTGGCCGCTTGGATGCGCTGGTGAACAACGTGGGGCGATCGACTCGTGGATGGGCTGTGGACACGACGCCGGAGGAGTTTCAACAGTTATGGGAGTTGAATTTCCTGGCGGCGGTGCGGTGTGCTCGGGCCGCATATCCCTGGTTGCGACGGGATGGCGGACATTTGGTGAACATTGGCTCGTTGGCGGCGAAATCCGCGGCTCGCTTCTTGGGTGGTTACCCGGCGACGAAGGCGGCCTTGGCGGCTTATACGCAGCAGTTGCGATTGGAATGGGCTGAGCAGCGGATTCATGTGATGCTCGTTTGCCCCGGGCCGCTGCGGCGAGAAGACGCGGGAGCCCGCTACGACGCGGCAGCGGCCGGATTGCCGGCCGAGGCGCGTCGGCCGGGTGGCGGCGTGCGGCTCAAGGGGTTGGATCCGACGTGGCTCGCGCGGCGCATTGTCCGCGGGTGCGACCGGCGCGAAGCGGAAATCGTCGCGCCGGCGAAAGCACGACTGCTGTTCGCGCTACAACAACTGGCGCCGTCGTGGGGAGATTGGCTCGTGGGCCGTATGACTCGGGGCGGATGACTTGGGGCGGATGACTTGGGGCGGATGACTTGGGGCGTATGACTCGGGGCGGATGACTCGGGGCGGATGACTTGGGGCGTCGGCCGCTCCGGGGGCTTATCAGTCATCGCTTTCCGATTTCGCAAGCCGCTTGACGTCCGCGGCTTGCCACCAGCCGGTCGCAGTTTCCGTCGCGCGGGAACTTGGCTAGAATGCCCGCCCTGCGACGGTTGGTAGGGCTGGCAGCGAGGCGGGATGGCAGCGAGGCGGGATGGCAGCCAGTGGTCGAAGGGGCGGCAGCGGTGCGGTGGGCGTTGGCAACGTGATTTTCGGAGCTTGACCAGGGATGAGTAGTGGCGAAGCGGTGCGAACGGATTTCATTCGCGACATTATCGACGAGCACAATCGGACGGGGCGTTTTGGCGGGCGGGTCCATACGCGTTTTCCCCCCGAGCCGAACGGGTATCTGCACATTGGCCACGCCAAGTCGATCTGCTTGAATTTTGGTATCGCGCAGCAGTACGGCGGCCAGTGCAATCTGCGGTTCGACGATACGAATCCGACGAAAGAGGATGTCGAGTACGTCGATTCGATCATGGAGGATGTCCGTTGGCTGGGATTCCAATGGGACGGCTTGTATTACGCGTCGGACTACTTCGAGCAGCTTTACCAGTGGGCGGTGCAACTGATCAAAGCGGGGCTGGCCTATGTATGCGATCAGACGCCGGAAGAGGTGCGGCGGAGTCGCGGTACTTTGACGGCGCCGGGCCAGGAGAGTCCGTATCGCAACCGGACGGTGGCGGAGAATCTCGATCTATTTGAGCGGATGCGGGCGGGCGAGTTCGCCGACGGCAGCCGCACCTTGCGGGCCCGGATCGACATGGGGGCGTCCAATCTGAATCTTCGCGATCCGGTGCTGTACCGGATCTTGAAGGCCGAGCATCACCGGACGGGCAACAAGTGGTGCATCTATCCGATGTATGACTACGCGCACGGCCAGAGCGATTCGCTCGAGCGGATCACGCACTCGATTTGCACCCTGGAGTTTGAAAACCATCGACCGTTGTACGATTGGTTCATTGAGGCGTTGGGGATTTACGCGCCGCAGCAAATTGAATTCGCGCGGCTGAATCTGACCTATACGGTGATGAGCAAGCGGCGTTTGTTGTCGCTGGTGCAGGAAGGGCATGTGAGCGGCTGGGACGATCCGCGGATGCCTACGATCGCCGGCTTGCGCCGTCGCGGTTATACGCCGGAGGGATTGCGCCAATTCTGCGCGGTGATTGGTGTGACCAAGTTCAATAGCCTGACCGAGGTGGAATTGCTTGAGCACTGTCTCCGGGATGACCTGAACAAGCGGTCGCCCCGAGTCATGGCGGTGCTGAATCCGTTGCGCGTGGTGATTACGAACTACCCGGAGGGGCAGGTCGAGCAACTGGAGTTCATCAACAATCCTGAGGATCCGTCCGCCGGGTCGCGGCAAGTTCCGTTCAGTCGTGTTCTCTACATTGAACAGGACGATTTCCGCGAGCAGGCTCCGAAGAAGTTCTTCCGTCTGACGCCGGGCGGCGAAGTGCGTTTGCGCTGGGCTTACTATTTAAAGTGCAACGAAGTGGTGAAAGACGAGGCGGGAAATATCGTCGAACTCCGCTGCACCTACGATCCGGCATCGCGCGGAGGCTGGACGCCTGATGGGCGTAAAGTCAAGGCGACGATCCATTGGGTGTCCGCCGAGCATGCGGTGGCTGCCGAAGTAAGGCTCTACGACCGTTTGTTCACCAAAGAGGACATGAACGACCTGGCCGAAGGCGAGGACTGGCGAACGCATCTCAATCCGCGGTCGCTCACCGTGACCCGGGCTTATGTCGAGCCAAGCTTGGCGGAGGCGACGCCGGGCGGTGTGCCGTTCCAATTCGAGCGGCAGGGCTACTTCCAGCTCGACCCGAAAGACTCGCGTCCGGGGCAACCGGTGTTTAACCGCACCGTGACGCTCAAGGACAGTTGGGCGAAGATCGAGAAGAAAGAGCAGGGAGACTAAGCGTGGAAGAAGCCAGCGTTTCCCCTCAGGGCGGACTGGGACGACTAGATATCGCCGTTGTCGCCCTGTACTTTGCGGGGACGTTT
>CAIXSC010000659.1 GCA_903921945.1 uncultured Planctomycetaceae bacterium | reverse complement strand
TGAACCTCACCGCCGCCGACTATGTGTTCATTCTCGATCCATGGTGGAATCCGGCCGTCGAGGCGCAGGCCGTGGACCGAGCCTATCGCATCGGCCAGACTCGCCACGTGTTCGCTTACCGACTGATTTGCCGCGATACGATCGAGGAGAAAATCCTGGAGATGCAGGCGGCAAAGCGGGCCGTGGCCGACGCGATCCTCACCGAGGACAACAGCGTCCTCCGCGACCTCACCGCCGAAGACCTCGAACGGCTGCTGAGCTAGGTTGGCGGAAAAGAAACTCCTTGACGGCTGAGCTCGCGGGCGAATGCCGGAGGATTACAGACACACTCCACCACGGATGACACGGATCGCCACGGATAGAAAAGAGGCGGAACCCTAAGCGGCGCATTCCGCGGACCTCCATCCGTGTCGTTCCGTGTTCGTCCGTGGCTAAAAATATAGGCCTATGGTTCGAAGCACGGCTACGCGGCGACGGTTCGGCGAGAACTGGGAAAGCATCGGTGACGCGAGCGGCGGTACGCCAGCCAACCGCTCCGCCACCTTGAACTCGCGGGGCAGGGTCGCGACAATTCGGCCTTTTGGCCGCCCACGGCCGCGCTACGGGGCGTGGCGCCGAGCGGCCCGGCGTCAGTTGCGGGAGCAGCCATGGGCGGTTTGAACATCGGTACGGGTCCAAGTGCGTTCGATTTTGTCGCGTTGGGAGCACTGGTCCATCGGCTCGATCCGGGCATCATTCCGTTCCGCAAAGCCCGTTCGCTCGATATCCACGTTTCGGGCGGCGAGTACAACGTGGCGGCCAATCTGGCCGACTGCTTCGGGCTCAAGACGGCCGTCGCCACGGCGATGGTCAACTACGGAATCGGCGAATTGATCCAGGCCCGCGTGCGGGAAATGGGCGTGACGCCGTTCTACAAGTGGTTCGAACACGACGGCGTTCGCGGTCCGAATCTTGCCACGGTCTACAGCGACCGCGGCCAAGGCGTGCGGCCCCCGGTCGTCTTCTACAACCGCTCGAACGAGGCCGCCGCGTTGCTCAAGCCGGGCGACTTCGACTGGGCCAAGATCTTTGGCGGCGGCGTCCGCTGGTTCCACTCGGGCGGTATCTTCGCCTCGCTGTCCGCCACCACCTCGGAAGTCATCATCGAAGGCATGAAGGCGGCCAAAGCGGCCGGCGCCATCAATTCCTTTGATCTCAACTATCGCGCGAAGCTCTGGGCGTCCGTCGGCGGTCCCGGCAAGGCCCAAGAGACGCTCGCCCGCATCGTCAGCAATGTCGATGCGTTGATCGGCAACGAGGAGGACCTGCAAAAGGGGCTCGGGGTTTCCGGTCCTGAAGTCGCTTCCCACAAGTCGAAACTCGATCCGCAAACCTTCTTCGACATGATCGAGGCGGCCGTCAAAAAGTTCCCCAACATCAAGATCGTCGCCACGACGCTCCGCGAAGTCCATTCGACGAATCGCCACGACTGGGCGGCCGTCCTGTGGATCGATGGACAACGCTACGTCAGCCCGACCTGCGAACTCGACGTCATCGACCGCATTGGCGGCGGCGATGGTTTCGCGGCCGGCCTGATCTACGGACTGCTCGCCGGCCGCTCACCCGAAGAAGCCCTCCGGCTCGGCTGGGCCCACGGCGCGCTGCTCACCACGTTCCCCGGCGACGTCACCATGGCGAAACTGGACGAAGTCGAAGCGCTCGCGAAGGGCGGTTCGGCCCGCGTGCAACGCTAACCGCCCCGTCCGCGTTGCTCTCCCGGCGATCCGCGTCCCGCAACCACAGCCCGGCG
>CAIXSC010000658.1 GCA_903921945.1 uncultured Planctomycetaceae bacterium | reverse complement strand
TTGTCGAACCCAGTCGGCGGGACGATCGGCACCTACTCGGCTATCGAAGGAGTCATCATGAATGATGATTTTGCCAAGGGACGCGTCTACCCCAAATGCGCGTTAGGGCCCAAGTCGGTGGGCGGCCGGAGTGACAACGACGAGATGGGCGAGCATGACGACATTTCCAAGGGCGTGCCGGCAAGAACGACGGCTGTCTTGAGGGCGGATGGCAGCCACGATTTCGACGAGGAATACCGCGAGGAACAAGACGAACCGCAAAACGGCGAGGCGACGGCGACCTCTGATCCGGCCTGGATCTTTGTTTCGCCGGGATACCTTCCCTGGGAGCAGCCGTCGGTCCCCGCAATAACCTGGATGGATGGCGCGCCGTACTTTGACGGCCTGTCGCCCGGCTTCAAGCATGACCGCAGATACGAACGCGAGCGCGGTGGGCTTGAATCATTCGACGAGCCGACTGCGGACTCCGATGAATGGCTGCGGGCCAGTACACCAGGCATCGCAGTCGCTCATACCGGGACCTTCGACACCCGGGACGCGGCGATCGTCGAAGAGTCTGAATCACTGGCAGCAGAACCGCCGACCGACCGCGAGTTCGACGGCAAGCCGGGGGATGACGCGGAGTCCGACTCGCTCACCGACGTCGCCCTCGCCGCCTGGGGCGCCGTGTAACCTCGCATCCCCATATTCCAGGTGGCAATGATCGCACGAATCTTGCCACACGCGTGGCCGAGTACCGCGACGGAAATCCGCTCGTCAGGGTTTTGCCGCCCGCACTAGGGCGACACGTCGCCGACTTCCAGCCAATAAAGATCGTAGCGACCATCGCGTTCGGAAACGTAGACGATGTGACGCGAGTCGGGGTGCCAACAAGCGTAATCGTCCCGCTCGGGGTTGTTCGTTAGCCGTCGCGGATGGGAGCCATCGGCGTGCATCACGTAAATCTCGTAGTTCCCGTCGCGACCGCTCGTGAACACGATTCGCTTGCCGTCCGGTGAAAACCGCGGGCGGATGTCTTGCCGTGGGTGTTCGGTGAGTCGCCGCACTTCCGAACCATCAGGCTGCGCGACATAGATCTCGTAGTTGCCGTGACGCGTCGAACCGAACGCGAACTGACGTCCATCCGGAGAGAAGCTCGGCCAGTTCGCATGGCCCGGCCCGTCGATGATGGTGCGTTTGTCGCCGCCCTGTCGATTGACGGCCATGATCGCCTGCCGGTCGCGGTCGGCGAAACTGTAATACACATGTTTGCCGTCCGGCGTGAAGGTCGGACTGCGAAACCCGCAGAAACCGCCCTCGGGCGGCAACTCGAACTCCCGGCCCTGCGGAAAGCCGCGCATGACCAACGCCATGCTAAGGTTCCCCCGGCTTTGCACGCTCGCCATCCAAGTGCCGTCGCGTGAAAACGCCGGTTCAAACTCGTTCTTCGGCCACTCCGGGTTCAACGCCACCACGGCGCCATCGGCCAGGGTGAGCCGCATCGCTCGCATCCATTGAGGCGTTTCCTGCACGACGAATGCCAACTCGTGGCCCGCGGGATCGATGAACGCCGGCGCATCCTTGAAACGGCCGTCCGTGGTCAATGGACGCGACTCGGCCGCCAGCGTCACCGCCGACCACCAGATGCCCAGCACGCCGACACACCCCAGAGCGACTCGCATCACCACGTTCCTATCAACAGAACTGCCGATCCAACGAAACCGTCCACTCCAATACCCCGCAGGCAACTCGGGGAGATGACGACGTGCCTAGCCGATCAATGCATGGATGACGTTGCCGCCGTCCAGCACCTGTAATTCGGCCCGGGCCTGGGTGTCGAGCCCGGCGAGTTCCGTGATGGTGGTTCCCACCATGAGTGGCGTGATCGGTTGCGTGATGGGATCCTCGCCGTTGCGGTCGCTGGCGCCGATGACCCGACCAGGTTCGATCCCCGCGCCGGCCCAGATCGACGAGTAGCAACGTTGCCAGTGATCGCGCGAGGCGCGGCGATTGATTTTAGGAGTCCGGCCGAATTCGCCGATGGCCACCACCAACGTCGAGTCGAGCAAGCCTCGTTCTTGCAGGTCGGTCAGCAAAGCGGTGAACGCCCGGTCGAAGATCGGGCACAGCCGGTCCGGCAGCAGGTCGAAGTTGAGCACGTGGGTATCCCAGCCGAAATCGGTGTTGGGCGTGACCGCCTCCACGTACTCGCTCCAATTCACATGCACGTAAGGCACGTGGGCTTCGACGAGCCGCCGCGCGAGCAGACAGCTTTGGCCGAAAGAAGTCTGGCCGTAGGCCGACCGGGTACGCGGACTCTCGCTGGTGAGATCCAGAGCCGCCCGCGCTTCGGGGCGAGTGAGCAGCTGGTACGCCTGCAGATGCCGTTGACGCCAATTCGATTTGTCCGCTTCAAACCCGCGTTGCACCGAGTCCAGCGTTTCGAGCAACGCCCAGCGATCGTGGATGCGGCTGGGAACGAGGCCGTCGAGCAGCTTCAGCGAGGGAATCTCGACCTGGCCGGCTTGGTCGCAGCCGAGCAGGAACGGGTCGTACACGCTGCCCAACGGACCGCCGCCACACCCTTCCACCTTTCGCACAACATCGCGAGGAACGCCGCGGCCGACCATCGCGTACGGCGGCAGCGTTCCCTTCGTGCCGCGATGCTTGGCGACAATCGAGCCGAAGTTCGCCTTCGCCGTCGGCTTCTCGTCAAACCCTGTCAGGCCCCAAGTTCCCGCATCCGGATGCCCGCCCGAAAACGTGACATGCGAACGCACGACCGTGAATAGGTGGCTGCGGTCCGCCAATCGCGGCAGCAATTCCGTGAAGTGCAGACCGGGCGTCCGCGTAGGGATCGTCGCGAACGGCCCGCGCACATCGCCCACCGCGTCCGGTTTGGGGTCGAGCGTATCGATGTGGCTCGGAGCCCCCCACAGCCAGACGAAGATGACCGACTTGGCGCGTCCCTTGAGCGGCGAACTGGCCACCGCCGTCGCCGGTGTGCCCAAGGCGGAAATCGCGGTTGGAATGGCGAACGGCAAGGCCGTGCCCGCGCGGAGAAACGCTCGCCGGCTGACCCCGCCGCACGAATGAGCTTTGAAGTTGCCGATCCCGAGCATATCGAAGCCCTGCCGGTTCTCGTGGATTGCCTTGACGGATGGAAAAACGTGACACCCCCCAGTCTAACACGGCGGCTTAGCGGTTGGCCGGTCTTTATTCCTGTTCGCTTGTCAAGTCTCCGCGCCATCGACGTCTGCCACAGGCGGGTCTGCCAGCACCAAGGGCCACAAGCCGGGCGAAAGACCGTCGATCCGCCAGGCCATTCCTGGCGGGGAAAGAGGGTCGGGTCCGTGGTTCCTCATGCCTCATGGAACCGGCCCCGACCGCATGGTGCTTATTTCTCGGCGAGGATCGCGTCGAGCGGAGCGGGGGTGCGCTGGCCTTGCACTCGACGGAAGCCGGCCGCTTCGAGCAATTGCCGGTATTGGTCCAACGTTCGTTCCTTGCCTTCGGTGCAGGTCAACATGTTGAGGCTCTGCATTTGCGCCCAACGCGGGCCCGATTTGTCGTCGTCCAGCAACTTTTCGGCGATCAACAAGGCGCCGCCAGCGGGCAGGCTGGCGTATACGCGGGCCAGCAACCGCTCGATCTTTTCCTCCGACCAATCGTGCAGGATACGACCCAGCGCGTACAAATCGCCGGCGGGCAGCGAGTCGGTGAAGAAATCGCCGCCCACGACTTCGACGCGATCCGCCACGGGTGTCAGCGCGACCATTTCGCGTGCCAGCGGCACCGCGTCCGGCAGGTCGAACACCACGCCGCGCAGCGTCGGGTAACGCTCGCAGGCGGCCGTCACCAAATGCCCGGTCGCTCCCCCTAAATCGACGATCCGCTGGAAGCGGCTCAGGTCGAACGCCGCCGCGATGTGCGGAGAGCTGATCACGCCGAAACCGTGCATCCCCATTAGGAATTCGCGTTTCGCCGCCTCGGTGCGGAAGAAATGCGAAAAGATCGGACCGTCCCAACCATAAGCCTGTTTCCAGCGATGGGTGCCCTCGCGGACGGCATCCTCTAAATGCCGCCAGAGCGTCCACATCACATCGTTCGAATATTGAATGTATCCCGTGAGCCGTTGCGGGCTGCGGGAGGTGAGGTACGCCGCCGCCGCCGGTGTGTTGCGGTAGCCAACACCATCGAAGGCCAGCAGTCCCAGGCCCACACACGCGTCCAACAATCGCGTCAACGCATCGGCATCGCAAGCCAACTGTGTCGCCAACTCGCCGGCCGCAAGGCTCGAACGGCCCGCGCCACCACGTTCCTCCAAAGCGTCAAACACGCCTAAAGACACCGCCGCGAACATCGTCTTGGAACGACGGAACGCTTCCAGCAGATCCAGCACCGGCGCCGGATCAGGATGCGCGACCGGCGTGCCAGCCGCGCTCGAACCGGCCGGCGACCACCGGGCCTCTGATAGATGCGAAGACGATGTCGAGGTAGCGGTTGGATCAGGGTTGGACATGAGGTTCACACCGGTTTGCACCGGTTCGCAAAACAGAGGGCAAACCTTAGACTGCGCCTGTCCGTCCTCGCGCCGCAGGGTCCGCGGGCGCGCGTTGGAGGCAACGTCACAAGGCGACAGGTCATGGAAAGCGGCGATTACGTACTGGAAGCCCGCAAGGTAACAAAATCATTTGGCGAGGGGGAGGCGCGCGTCGAGGCGGTCAAGGGAATCGACCTCGGCGTCCAGCGAGGCGAAATCCTGGCGATCATGGGACGCTCCGGGTCCGGCAAAAGCACGCTCCTCACGTTGCTGGGCGGCGTCGATGTTCCCACCTCCGGCCAAGTGTTGCTCGAAAGCCGCGACCTGGCGACGCTCTCCGATGACGAGCGAACGCTGATGCGGCGTCGACGTATCGGCTTCGTCTTCCAACAGTTCAATCTGCTGCCGATCCTCACCGCCGAGGAGAACGTGGCGTTGCCGCTTGAACTGGACGGCGTGCCGCCAGCCACCGCTCGCGCCCGAGCCGCCAAGGTGCTGGAACTCGTGGACATGGGGCCGCGCCGCCATCACTTGCCCGGCAAACTGTCCGGTGGCGAACAGCAGCGGGTCGCGGTGGCCCGCGCATTGGTCATCGAACCGGCGCTGCTGCTCGCCGACGAACCGACTGGAAACCTTGACAGCGCGACCGGCCAACGCCTGACCGCTCTGCTCCGTGAACTTGTTGACACCCGCCAGCAAACCATCGTCCTGGTCACGCACGATCCGACGGTGGCCGAGCAGGCGGACCGCATTGTGCATCTCGCGGACGGGCGGATCGCGCGCGAGGAAACTCGCCAGCGCACCGGCTCGCCAGCCGCGCCGCGAAACACTTAACGCCAAGGTCCGCCACCATGTCGCTTCGTAAATACATCGGCCGATCGATGCGGGCTCGGCCTGGCCGGACTCTGTTGACGATGGGCAGCATCGTGATCGGCGTGGCTGCCACCGTGGCGTTCGTCATGACGGCCTCCACGACCCGCGGCGCCTATCGCAAGATGTTCTCGACGATCACCGGTCGCGCCGACCTGGAAGTCTCGATTCCGGGCGACGGCACGTTTGCCGCGTCCACGCTCCCGAAGGTCGCGGGAACAGCCCGGGTCGTCGCGGCGGCGCCCGTGCTTCGCCGCACCAGCACGCTGTACGCCAACCAGCAACGCGTGACACTTGAAGTGCTAGGCATCAATCCGGCGGTCGACCGCCAAGTTCGCGACTACGAGATTCCCGCTGGCCGCATGCCTGAGAAAATGGCCGACATCGTGCTCGACACCGAGGTCGCCCGACGCCTCGGCCTCCAACTTGGCGATCCCGTCAAGTTGCTTAGCAATCGCGGTCTGCAAACGTTCGAAATCTGCGGCCTCTTGGCGCCGAAAGGCGGCACGGCCGTCCGCCAAGCGGGGATCGCGCTCGTATCGCTCCCCCGCGCCCAGGCGATCTTCCGCAGCCGCGACAAATTGAACCTGATTCAAATCGTGGTGGATGGCGAAGAGAACATCGAGACGACGCGGCGCGCCATCGCGGCGAAACTGCCGCCGGAACTGGAAGTCCGTCCGCCCAATCGCCAGTCCCAATTGATGGAAGAAACGCTCAAGAGCAGCGAGCAAGGTTTGCGGTTGTCGACGATCTTTTCGCTGCTGCTGTCCGGATTCATCATCTTGAACACGTTTCTGATGAATGTGAGCGAGCGCCGACGGCAGTTGTCGATCTTGCGAGCGATCGGAGCGACGAGCGGCCAGATCCGCCGCTCGCTGCTTGGCGAGAGCTTGGTTCTCGGAGTCGCCGGCGTCGTCCTGGGAATTGGACTCGGCGCGACGATCGGCCGCTTGCTCAATCGCAGTCTCTCCTCGGCGCTCGACCTGCAATTGCCACCGGCCGAGCTTTCCGCCTGGACAATCGGGGCGGCCGCGCTGTTCGGCTTGTCGACGGCTTTGATCGGAGCGTACATTCCGGCGGTTCGCGCGGGTCGCGTCTCGCCGCTGGAAGGCATGGACCGGGTTTCGGCGGCCGATGTTGCGGGGGTCTCGCGCAGCTATATCGCGGCCGGCTTTGTGCTTGTCTTGGCGAGCAGCGGGGTGATCGCCGTCGCCTTGTTCGGGTTGATTCCGATCATTGTGCCAACGTTCGCCGCGCCATTCTTGTTGATTGGCATCGTGATGATCTCGCCGCTGGTGATGGAGCCGCTCGTCCAATTAGGAGCGGCGATCATCCGCCCGGTCCTGCGGCTGGAAGGGCGCTTGGCGGTGATGCAGTTGCTTCGGCATCGCACCCGGACGACGTTGACGGCTGGCGTGTTGTTTGTGGCCGGCGCGACGGGCATTGGCATTTCGTATTCGATCCTCGACAACGTCGACGACGTGCGGGACTGGTACAAGCAAGCCTTGATCGGCGACTTTTTTGTCCGCGCCATGCGGCCTGACATGGCGACAGGCGCGGCCGCCGACCTGCCCGAGGAACTGGGCGAAGATCTGAAGCGGTTGCCGAATATCGTCTCGATCGAATCGGCGACGATGGTGGAAACGTCGATCGGCGAGACGAAGGTGATCGTGGTCGCACGCGACTTCATCGATCCCGAGCCGCCCGCGCTCGACTTGACCTCGGGCGACCGCCACACCATTCGCGACAAGTTGTTCGCCGGCGACGTGGTGGTCGCCAGCGTGTTGGCGACCCGTCTCAAGCTCGCGATGGGCGACAACATTGAGCTCGCGACTGGCCATGGTCCGCGGCCGTTTCGCATCTGCGGCATTGCCAACGATTACATGATGGGCGGCTATTCGATTTACATGCATCGTCCGCTCGCTGTCGAATGGCTGGACATCCAAGGGGTCGATGCCTACGCGATCCGCGCCGTTCCGGGCGAACGGGAAAAGGTGCGCGCCGCGCTGCTGCCGCTGTGCGATCGGCACGGCGTGCTGCTGCATTCGTTGACCGAGGTGGTCGAAAACATCGAGTTCACGATCCGGGGCATCGTCTGGTGTCTGTGGGGACTGATCGGGTTGGGCTTTGTGATTGGCGCCTTCGGTGTCGTTAACACGCTGACGATGAACGTCTTGGAGCAGACGCGGGAACTGGGGTTGTTGCGGATTGTCGCGATGACCCGCGGGCAAGTCCGGCGCACGATCATGACCCAGGCCCTGTTGATCGGGCTGGTGGGACTTGTTCCCGGCATTGTGGGCGGAATCATCACGGCTTACGTGATCAATCTGGCGACCATGCCATCGATCGGGCATCCGGTCGAATTCGGTTTCCGGCCGGGCTTGCTGGCCACCGCGTTTGCCGGCGCGTTGGCGATCACTTTGGCGGCCGCGTGGTTTCCCGCTCGCCGCGCCGCCCGGCTCGATCTGGTCCGGGCGCTGCATTACGAATAATCGGTCGGTTTTCGCTCATCGCCGCGGAGGTGGCTTGGAATGCTGGTTATCGGTCTGCTGTTGATTTCCAATATCTTTATGACCTTTGCCTGGTACGGACACCTAAAAAACCATAAAGACTCGTCGCTTTGGGCGGTCATTCTCATCAGTTGGGGCATCGCGTTGCTCGAGTATTGCTTCCAGGTTCCAGCGAATCGTTGGGGCGCCCAGTCGGGGTTCTCAACCGCTCAGCTCAAGACGATCCAGGAAGTCATCACGCTCGTCGTGTTCGTGGTGTTTTCCGTTTGGTTCCTGAACGAGCCGCTGAAGTGGAACTATCTGGTCGGTTTCGCCTTCGTCGCGCTCGGCGCGCTCTTCGTCTTCAAGCCCTGGTAACGCGAACCGCGATTTCTTCCGCCACGCGCCGTTGGCTATACTGCGGAGACTTATTCCCGGAGAGTCTCGTCATGCGGCTGACTGCGAAAATCACCTGTTTCCTGCTCGCGGGCACGCTCGCCGTGCTCGTCGTCCCGCTGCGGTCGCCACCGCGCTCCGCCACCGCGAACGCCGCGCCCGAAAGTAACGCGAACGGCAACCCTCAGAGTAAAGCGAACGGCAACGCGAAAGCCGATTCGCCGGCGAATGCCAAAGGGAACTCGAAGGCGAAGGCCAAGGGTAACTCCGAGGGGAAGGCGAAGGGGACCGCGAAGGGTGGTGCGTCGGCGAAGGGCGGTGCGTCAGCGAAAAAGTCGGCGGCGCGAGCGGCGGCTGGCCAGCCGCCGCTGAAGTCGGCCGACGACAAGCTGGCCTTGCTGGAAAAGATTCATCGCAGTTTTCCGGCTCGGTACATCACTTCCGGATTCACGGTCGACGAGCTTGACCGGCAGCTCAAGTTTCTGTTGGCGATGCCGCCCGAGAAACTCGCGCCGCCCGTGGACGACGAGCAGTACGCGCGGCGCGTGCATTTGGATTTGACCGGGCGGTTGCCGACGCCTGGGGCGAGCGCCGCGTTTGTCGCCGACACCGATCCGGCGAAGCGCGCGAAACTGGTCGATCGACTGCTGGAAACGGATGACTTCTCGCGACACTGGGCGAAGTACTGGCGGGATGTCATCTTTCACAACTCGACGGCCAATCGCCGCCGAGTGAACCCGCAGGCGCTGGAGAATTGGTTCGCGGAGCAGTTTTCCAAGAAGGTTGGGTGGGATCGGATTGTCTGCGAGCTGATTTCGGCGACTCCGAAACAGAAGAAGGGGGACCGGAACGAGTTCGGACAAGATGATGGTCCCAACAACTTTGTGCTGGCCTGCAACAACGATGCTGGCGAGATCGCTTCGCAGACCGCGCGGATTTTCATGGGCATCAGCATTCAATGCGCCGAGTGCCACGATCATCCATTCGACCAATGGAAGCGCGAGCAGTTTCACGAGATGGCGGCGTTTTTCGCGCCCGGCAAGTACCTGATGCCGGACATGGACGAGCCGGCGAAAAAGACCGAAGTCAAAGCCCGCTTTCTGCTCGGTGAAAAGCCCTCGCCCGAACTCAAACCCGACGCCCTGCGTGTCGCGGTCGCCGCGTATCTCGCCTACAACCCCGACAACTATTGGTTCGCGCGGGCGTTTGTGAACCGCATTTGGAGCGAAATGCTCGGCGACGGCTTTTACCCGGTGGATGGCTTGGGGCCGGACAAAGAATGCGTCCATCCGCAGTTGCTCAACCGGCTCGGCACCGTCTTCCGTTACCAGGATTTCAATATCCGCTGGGTGTTTCGCACGATCGCCAGCTCGCAGGCTTATCAACGTTCCAGCCGAGCGGTGGATGTGAAGAAGGAGTTGTTTTCGGCGGTGCGTCCCGCGCGGTTGCGGTCGGACCAAGTGGTGAACGCGATCGAGCACGTCACAGGGAAAACAGCGCCGAAACTGGAAAAATCGCTCGCCGAGACGTTCGCCACCGATCCGTCGGCCTCCCAGGAGTCGCTCGAGGGTTCCCTGCAGCAATCGCTGTTGTTGATGAACAGCACGGCACTTCACGCGGCGCTGGCGAAAAGCCGCTTGCGAACCGAGGCGGCGCAGATTTCGGATCCCGACGAAGCGATCGACCATCTGTACCGCGGCGTCCTCGCGCGGCGTCCAACCGCCGACGAACGAGCGCGGGCACGTCGGTTCATCGCGGGCGTGCCCCATCGCGCGGAGGCGATCGACGATCTGCTCTGGACACTGGTGAATTCCACCGAGTTTATGACGAGACGTTGAGTGTCATCGCTGGCATGGAAGCCGGAGTTACGATGCGGGATCCCCGGGAGCTCGACTATATCGCGTTCGACTTGGAGACGACCGGCCTGCACCCGGTCGGATCGCGGATCGTGGAAATCGCGGCGATCCGCTTCAGCGGCGACGGACAGGAGTCGGGGCGCTTCGAACAGTTGATCGACCCGGGTTGTCCCATTCCGCCGCAGGCGACGGGAATTCATGGCATCACCGATGCGGCGGTCGCCGGCCAGCCGGACATCGACACGGTGCTCCCCGAGTTTCTGCGGTTCGTCGGCCCCGCGCCGGTCGCGATGATCGCGCATAACGCGCCGTTCGATGTCGGATTCATTTCGTGCGCCCTGGGCCGGCTCCAACTGCCGCCGCCACCCCATCCCGTGCTCGATACGTGGCCGCTTGCCCGGCGCCGCCTGCAGTTGCCCAACTACAAACTGGAAACGATCGGACGGTCGTTAGGCTTGATCGAACGCGAAGAGCATCGCGCGCTTGCCGATACCGTGTTGCTCAAAGATGTGTTTCTCCACTTGCTGCAAGTGCCGCCGCCGCTGCAAAGCGAAGACGAGTTATTCGCATTGGCGGGTGCGTTGCGGTTCGAGCCGCTCCGGGACCTGTTGCAGGAAGCGCCCCGCGGTTTCGAATTGCTATGGCTGGCCGTCGCCCGCCGTCAGGTGGTGTCGCTCGTGTATCAGGGCGGCAGCAAGCCGGGTATCGCTCGACACGTCACGCCGTTGGGGCTCGCCGAGTCGAGCGGCCAGATCTACCTGACCGCCTTGTGCCATGAATCCCAGATCGAAAAATCGTTTCGAGTCGATCGGATCGCATCGTACCGACTTGTGGATTGATCCCGAGTCGAGGCTAAACTAGGGTCGGGTCTTATCCGAGGCGGAGGTGAGCGATGCGAGAGGATCATCACGGTCGTGGTCGGCCATGGCACGCCAGTCTGGATGGCGAGGCTTGGTCGCGGCGCCGATTGCTGGAACTGGGTGGCTTGGGCCTGCTCGGACTGGGCTGGCCGGATCTGCTCGCCGGCCGAGCCGCGTTCGCCGCCCAAAATGCCGGGGCACAAGCAGCTGCCGCCCAAGCAGCGGCCGCCCAAGCTGCCGCCGCCCAAGCTGCGACGGCACAGGCTGCGGCTCAAGCGGCCCCCGTTGCCGCGCAGGCCGCGGCGGCGCGGCCGGCCGCCAACGTGTTTGGGCGGGCGAAGGCGTGCATCTTATTGTTCATGTGGGGCGGGCCTGCGCACCAGGACACCTGGGACATGAAGCCGGACGCGCCGCCCGAGGTGCGGGGCGAATTCCGGCCGATCGCGACGAACCTGCCCGGAGTTCACATTTGCGAGCACTTTCCGCGGCTGGCGACGCGATTGGACAAGCTGTGCCAGATTCGGTCGGTCACGCATACGAACGCCGACCACACGGTTTCGACCCACTATCTGCTCACTGGGATGCCGCCGCCACCAACTAACCAGTTGCGATTGCAGTGGCCGCATGTGGGCTCGGTATTGTCGCGGCTGGGCCGAGGGCGGGGCGCGCTGCCGCCGTTCATCTCGATGCGGCCCAAGCTGGAAAACGAGGTGCCGCGATTTGTCGAACAGAGCCAAGGGCAGTTCGCCGGATGGCTGGGGCCGATTTACGATCCATTGACGATCGATGGCGACCCGAGCCGCGCGGACTATCGCGTGGGCGAATTGGCTCAACGGCCCGATGTCTCGACGGAGCGGCTCGATAGCCGCCGGCAATTGCGTCAACAATTGGACGCGGCCGCGTTGTCGACGCACCCGGCGCCGCGGGCGCAAGACGCCAATCGGGAACGCGCGTACGCGTTGTTGGCGGGCGCCGAATCCGATCGCAACGCCTTCCGGTTGGATGAAGAACCGGCGGCGCTGCGGGAAAAGTACGGACTGAATCCGCATGGCCAGTCGGTGCTGCAGGCCCGTCGGCTTGTGGAGCGTGGCGTGCCGCTGGTGACCGTCTTTTGGCCCAACGACGGAATCAAAAACGTCAGCGTGTATTGGGATACCCATAGCCGCAACTTCATCGACTTGAAGAGCCGGCTCATGCCGGTCGCCGACCAGGCGTTCACCGCGCTGCTGGATGACCTGGAAAGCCGCGGCATGCTGGACGAAACGCTGGTCATCTGGACAGGCGAGTTTGGCCGGACGCCGAAGATCGGCCAAGTGAACAGCGATGCGGGCGCGGGTCGCGATGGCCGCGACCATTGGCCCGGCTGTTTCACCACGGTGCTCGCCGGCGGTGGCGTGCGGGGTGGCACGATCTACGGGAAGAGCGACCGGCACGCCGCTTACCCGAGTTCCGACCCGGTGCTGCCGATGGACGTCATCGCCACCGCCTACCATCTGCTTGGCGTCCCTGAAAATCAAGCGTTACCCGATATCGGCGGGCGCCCCCACTTCGTTCGTCCGGGTCGCGTGATCGACCAAGTGATCGGTTGACCGCAGCCGCTCGAGCAGCTCGGGCACCTTGATGCGGGTTTTGTACACGATCGGTGGCCGGGGCAGCTCGGGAAGGCCACTCGCCGAGCTTGCCGCGACCGCGACCAGGATCGGCTCCGCCGCGAATCGCCGCAACGTTTCCGCTTTCGCCGCCAGGTACTCGGGCGTCCAAAACCCGACGATTTCCAGATGCACGCGGCGGCCATCGTCGTGGGTGAACGTGAAGTCGGGCAGGAAAACGTGCTGGTTGACGAACAGCAGCTCGCTTTCGCGCGTGAGATGCCAACCCTCGCGCGGCCCGTCGCCCCACTTTTCGGCCAACGCTTGCTCAACGGAGGAATCGAATTCGTCGAGCGGTGGCAGATGGCTTCGCAGTCCATCGCGGGACGAGAGCATCAGGCGAAGCCGGGTGCCGGACGGCCCTTTGGGGACAACAGCGACCATTTCCCAGTCCTGGCAGGCGATGAGCGCGGGTAGGAATTTCGCCAAGTTGACGCCATAGCGTTGCGTTTCCCGCAATACGGACGCCGGTCCGTCGAACCGCAGCAACCAGCGGTTGTCCGCGATACGGGAGATCGAGTGCAGTAAACGAGCCAGTTTCGCGTACCGGAGGATGGTTTTCAGATCGCGAGTCGCGACCACATTGAGCGACACGGCGCCGTAGAGCGCGGCTTGGGCTTGCGCCACGTTGTAACGCGCCAGCAGCGCGGCTCCATCGCTGTAGCCTGGGAACCGCAACAGGCGGTGGAAATCGATCACGTCGGCGAACAGCCCTTGTTCGATGTCTTCCCAGGAACGTCCCAGCGCCGCGGCGATCTCCGCCTTCACCTCCGACTCGCTGGCTTCGAACAACCGGTCCGGCTGGCGCACCAGCGGATGCCGTCGCGCGGCGCGATGGAACACCTCGCGGCGCAGCGCCGCCGCCTCTCCCCGGGAGTCCTTCGCGTAGTCGGAAGCATCGTCCAGCAATTTCGCGAACGCCGCCACCCGACGCGCGGGACAATCCTGCTCGGCGCTCATAATGTCCGCCACGCCTCGATGCAGTTCGCGTCGAGTCTTCCCAACGCCATCTCGATAGAGAGCTAACATCCGCTCGGCATGGTCGACGTACTGCCGATGCGCGTTGCGCGTAAGCCGGTCCGGAAACACACGCGCCATCGCGAAGTCGTACTCGAGGATCGCATGGTCGCGAGTCAGCATGGTTCGCCGTCCTCGGGGTTCGCATCCAGCGACCGGTCCACCAACGGAAGATACGGCACGGGCGCCGCCGAGTTCGGTGGTGGCGGCAACGCGGTTCGCGATGCCGATGGCAATCCGGCAACCGATGCGGAGAGCGATCCGGCTGGTAGCGCGGAGGGCAGCGCGGAGGGCAGCGCGGAGGGCAGTGCGGTTGGAAGTGCGGAGGGCAGTGCGCCGGAAGGTGCGGTTGGAGACGCTAAGGGCGACACTGGCAGCGCTTGCAGTGTTGCGGGCAATGTCGCAATCGATGTCGCTATCAATGTCGCGGAAGAGATGGCTGGCGGTGTTGCGGCTGGTGTCGCAATCGATATTGCGGAAGAGATGGCCGTCGGTGTCGCGGTTGGTGTCGCGGGAGATATTGTGTTCGGTGTCGCTGGCAGTGTCGCGGTCGGTGTCGCCGGAGATTTTGCTGGTGGAGTTGCGGGAGGTGGGCCGAGCTGGTCTTCGAGTCGTTGGAGCGCGCGTTGGAAAGACATGTGACCGGGTGTGGGGCTCGGACGTTTGTTTTTCGTCCCGGCGAAGGCGGCCGTGCCGCGGCGTCGGCGCGAGCGCGCTTCCTCGGTCGTATCGACGCACACGACCTCGTAAAGCACGGCTCGCAAACCGCCGCTGCGGCGGAGCACGCGGCCGAGGCGCTGTTGAGCTTGACGCGTCGACGAGGAGCCGCCGATGACGATCGCCACCTTCACCGCCGGTAGATCGACGCCTTCATCCAGCACTTGGTTGGCGACAAGCGCGCGGTAGTCGCCGCGTTCGAGACCGTGGAGGATTTCGCTGCGTTCCCGCTTGCGACAGTGGTTCAGCAGGCAGGGGATAAGGAACCGCAACGACACGTCGCGGGCCATGGCGTTGGAGCCGGCGAAAATCAAACACGGTTCGTTGGAGTGAAGGCGGAACAGGTCTTCGATGACGCGGAGCTTTTCTTCGGCGCGTTCCTCGATCGCTTTCTTGGCCAGGTACGCGCGGAGCGCGGCGCGCGATTCCGGCGTCCGCCCCGAATCGGCACAGAGATCTTCCCAGCGAAAGCCGGGCTGTTCCTTACGCCGCTCGAACATGTACTCGCGGACGGTCCGCGAGAGCCGGTCGTACCGCGCCTGCTCGGTCGGCGTGAGATGAATCGGGATACGGATGATTTCGTAGTCCGCCAGCGTTTGGCCGCGGACCGCGGACAACGGCAATTCATACGCGATCGGACCGATCAGCAACTCCAGATCGACGTGCCGGCCGTCGGCGCGGTGCGGGGTGGCGGTGAGTCCAAGCCGCCGCGTGGCGGCGCACATCCGCGCCGCGTCGCGGCGCATGGGCCCAGGCAGATGGTGGCATTCATCGAAGATGATCATGCCAAACTGATCCCCCAACCGCTCCATGTGAATGCAAGCGCTCTCGTACGTGGTGACGCTCACCGGTTTCACTCGGAACAGGCTGTCGCCGATGACGCCGGCATCGTATCCGAGGGCCTGTTCGATCCGGCGATGCCATTGGTACATGAGATCGCGCACCGGGGCGACGATGAGCGTGCTGACCGATTCCTGGGCCATGAGCGCCAGCGCGACTTCCGTCTTGCCGGTACCGGTCGGCATCACGACGCACCCACGACGCGTCTTGTTCCAACCGATGACCGCCGCCTGCTGCTCGGGACGCAGCGGACGCAGCGCCGGCCGCGGCCACTCGATGCGGTTCCATGCCCGCACCTCGTCGCGCAGCGGCATGGCGGCATCGGCGGAGTTGGTCCAAGCCTGGGCGTTGGCGGCGTTCACCCGCGACTGACGGCGGATTTCGGGGTAATGGAAGGCGTCGCACCGCCAAGCCGACACGCGCGCGTCCCAAACCCACGGCACCGATGGAAAATGGAGCAAGAGTTCGCCGCGAGTGAACCCGTCCAAGAGCAACGTGCCAGCCGAAAACCGCAACAGCGGAGTCGTTGGCAGCGGGCCTGTCTCATGCGACGGAACCATGGCGTAGCGTGTGCCTTAGCCAAACAGGCTCAGAACCGGTTCGCCCGCACTCACTCGCCGCGAGAGATCCTCGGGAAACCGTGTCGGCGCGCCCAGGGCGTGATAAAGCGTGGCGCCAAAGTTCTCCGGAGTAACCGGTCCTTCCTTGACGAACGCCCCTTCCTT
The DNA here is from genome assembly GCA_903921945.1 of uncultured Planctomycetaceae bacterium. GTDB lineage: Bacteria > Planctomycetota > Planctomycetia > Pirellulales > Pirellulaceae > CAIXSC01. The sequence continues at coordinate 2,847 of CAIXSC010000658.1, read as the reverse complement.
GTCCGACGCCCCGTGTACCATGCCGCCGCGAATACCAGCGCCGGCGAGAAGCGCCGTGTACGCGTTGGGCCAATGCCCGCGTCCCTTATCGGTATTCTCGAACCGCGGCGTGCGGCCGAATTCGCCCACCATCACCACCAAGGTATCCTCGAGCAGTCCGCGCTCCCCGAGATCCTCCAGGAGCGTCGAAACACCCTGGTCCAACCGCGGCAACACAAAGTTCAATCCATACGCCGAATTGCCGTAAATGTTGTCGCTGCCTTGATACAAAACAGCGTGCATGTCCCACGTTTGCACGTTGCGGAACGCTTCGCCCGCCGGCACGCCGCACCAGGCGGTCACATTCACCATCCGCACGCCAGCTTCAATCAGCCGCCGCGCGAGCAACAGATTCTGTCCCAGGGGATGTCGACCGTAACGCTCGCGGACCGCCTCCGGCTCCCGCGACAACTCGAACGCCTGCCGCGCCGCCGCCCCCGTGATCAATTCCAACGCCTGCGAATGGAAACCGCGAACCGCGTCGCCGGGCAAGCCCGCGCCCGTCCTGGCTGCCAATTGATCCAGCAGTCGCAGACGTTCCGAGATTCGACCGCCATCAAGGCCAGGGGCCGGATCAAAGCCGGAAAAGCGAAAACCGGGCGACGATGGGTTTTCCAAATCTTTGCCCACCCGCAAGGGCGCGTACAACGCGCCGAGACGGCCGCCTCCCTCGTATCGCAAGCCAACATCGCCCGCGAGGTTTTGGACCCAAACATACGACGGCACGTTGCTCCGCGATGGCAACAACTTGGACAGCATCGAACCGAAATACGGCGACTCATCCTGGTTGGAACCGTTCGACTGGCCGCTCAAACAAACATGCATCCCATCCATGTGGCCGCCATGGCCATGAGTCATCCCTCGGACCAAACAGTAGCGGTCGGCCAGCGTCGCCAGACGCGGCAACATTTCGCTGACATGCACGCCGGGAACCCGAGTCGCGATCGGCTGGTAGAGCCCGCGAATCTCCCGCGGCGCGTCGGGCTTTGGATCGAGCGTATCGTGGTGCGGCGCGCCACCGTACTGCACGATGAAAATACACGACTTGGCGCGGGACGACCGCTTTTCACCGTACGGCCGCGGCGAGTCGGCGGCCAGCAACCGTGGCAAACTCAGGCCAGCCAGGGATAGGCCGCCAAGTTGAATGAGTTGTCGCCGATTCCAGTTGCTCGCCGTTTGGCTGCTGCCCATCGCGTTGCTCCTTCCTCCAACCTCGCGCGACTCCGGCCTCGCGCTGCTCCGCAATCGCGCTGCTCCGCAATCGCGCTGCTCCGCAATTGCGCAAATCCGCCTTCGAGCGGAAATCGCATTGGGGCATCTTTATCTTCGGCAACGTCGAATACAAGTTTCGCCGGACCAAACACGAACATTCCCGATCAAAAACGAAACGAGGCCGGGAACCCGGCCTCGCACGTTACTGGCAACTTCATATTCCGACCGCGGATCTTAGAACAGACCGCCGCCACCGCCACCCAGGCCGCCGCCACCACCCAGACCACCGCCACCACCGACGCCACCGCCACCCTGGCCACCACCGCCACCGGTATCACCGGAGACGAAGTTGAAGGTGGACACCGAGGTGACACCGGACGCCACAGGCTGGGTGCCCATCAAGGTGAACCGAACATAACGTCGATCCGCTGAAATGATCGCCATCGCATCCAACTGGTTACCTTCGGGGAACGCTGTGATCACCGGACGGTAACCGACCGCGCCCGGCCGTCCGAACGGCAGGCGGCCCGCCGGAGCCTGCTGTCGTTGCCACTCGGCAAACGCCCGATCCCGCACCGCCGCGGAACTGTCGCTCGCGGCTTCCAACTGTCGAGCCAGCATCGCGCGATTCGCTTGACCCTGGTTCTTCGCGACATTCGCCAACTGAGCCTCCTCGATCGGCTGCGTGCGGCGGCCGTTGTCGAGCTTGAATACGAGCATCGCATCCTTATCCGCCAACGGAATGTTCTGGCGGATATGTGTTTGTTCCTTCGAACCGTAGTGCGTGAAGATGTCCACCGACACATGGCCCGCCGTCACCTTGCCCCACACCCGACGCAACAACACGCGGTACTCGCCACTGTAACCTTGCGGGCAGACATACGTTTCCGAATAACCTTCCGCCGGCATCTCCGAACGACTCGCGAACGCGTCGCCCATCAACACACCCCCGGACGGCGATCGGGGCAGCCGCAAACCGCAAATGGTTCCAGCCGGCTCGTAAACCTTCATGTCGATGTCCGCCTCGCCCGTCCAGCTCACTCGCACGACGCAATCACGCATCATGGCACCCACGCAAGCCGACTCGAACTGCTCCGCCTCGCTCTTCAGCCCCGCGTCGCGGAGCTCGTTCAACGTCGCGAGCGCCACCCGGCGAGCGTTCTGCTCGATGTGCCGCTGGTCGGCCGGCCAAGCTTGCGCCAGCACGCCGACGCAAGCCCATTCAATTCCAGACCGATCATCCACTTCCCGAGCCGATGCCAAGCCGCTCAGGTAAATCGCCGGATTCGACGGATTGCTCGCCGACAAATCCTGGAACAGCGACAACGCCCGACGATGCAGCCCGATCCGCGCCATGTACTGGGCGACGTGCATCACTTCCTCGTCGCTCCGAGCGAAGTCGACCGCCGACATCAACGCCCGTTCGATCTCCGTCGACGGCGCGTCCGCCGCTTGCAATGCAATCGTCATCGCCTCGTACATCCAAGGCTGAACCAGCCCGCGCCGCAACGCCGATTGCAGCATGTCCGACACCTCGCTGAACTTTCGCTCCGCCATCAACTGGCGAGCCGTCTCGCGAATGTCCTCGGCCGACGC
>CAIXSC010000657.1 GCA_903921945.1 uncultured Planctomycetaceae bacterium | reverse complement strand
CGTTCGGATCGAGCAGGAAGAAGTTGCCGTCGGCGACCACGCGGCTCGGCGAGGCGTTCGTTGTGGTTTCGTTGACGTTCTGCAGAACCTCGGGCCCCGCGTCCATTTCAAAGTCGTAGTCCTGCACCCCGTCGTTGACCGTGAACCGGGACCCATCCGGAACCTGGAAAACGGTGATGGTCGGGAAGAAGGCCAACGCGCTTTGATTTTGCAACGTTGCCTCGACCGCCACCAAACCGGCGCCTTGGTTGCCGAAGTCGCGAACCGCGAACGTCATCGACGCCGCCCCGCTATAGTTGGCGAAGCCGTCGAATCGCAAGCCATCCAGTGCCGCGTTCAGTTCGGCGGGCGTGCCGCGAATCAACATCGAGGTGTCGGCCGTGCCATCGCCAATAAGGAAGGCGAGACCGGCAGGAAGTGGTGCCGCAGTGAAAGTCATCAACCCGTTCATCGCGTCGATTCGCAACTCGAGCACGCCGACGCCGGCGGCCGTGTCGCGCGGGGTCGCCTCGAGCACATCGGCATCCACCAACTGGATGGCATTGCCGCCGGCGACACTGAAGAAGATCGGTTCATCTTCACGGACAAATTGCGTGGCGGGAATCGTAAGCACTGGCGCGTCGTTCACCGCCAGAACTGGAATCGACAAGGTGTCGATGTCGAAGAGCGAAGCGCCGGAGTTCGGGGCATCATGCCAGTTCCCCAAATCGTCCGTCGCCACCACAACCGTTGCCGTGCCATTGAAGTCTTGATTGGGCTCGAATAGCAAGCCATTCAATGCTTGGTTCACGAAGAATGTGTTGCCGCGGATCTGTTGCACCGCGTCCCGGTCGCCATCGCCCTGGAGGAACGACAGGGCCAACGCATGATTCTCCACCGAAACCTGCAACTGGTAGTTCTGCCCAGTCGCCGGCGCAAACCCGCTCGATTGCAACACCTCCACGATGTAGTCGCCAGCGGCGAGCGTTGTTTCGAGGTACGCGTCCTGAAGGCTGATCGAGCCGCCAGCGCCATCGGTCAGGGCCGTCGCGTCGTCATTACCGTTGATCTGGAAGAAAAACGCGTTGTAGAGCCGCAACCGGCTATTGAACGCGCCGGGCAAGCCAGTGCTTGCGTTGTCGATATCGAGAATGACCCGGCCACCACCCGTCGGCACATTGAATCGATAGTAGTCACGGGTTCCGTCGCCGCTTCCGGTCACGGTGAGATGCGCGAGCGACGTCGAGGTATTGGCAACCGCATCGCCAACCGCGGCGTCGAACGAGGTGTTCCAGCCTGCGAAATCCAACCGCTGAGCGGTCGTGAACGAACTATTCGGTTCGGCTTCATTCAGCCCCTGGAACAACCGGTTCAACGAGATCACGCCACCCGTGGCGGTCAACGTGACGTCGATCGACTGAGTCGCGTTCGCATCGTCGCTGATCGAAATCGCATTACCGGTGGCCGAGGTGAACAGCAGAGGCATGTCCTCCGCGATCCACTGGGATGGCGGCAGGTTGTTTGTCGGCGCGTCGTTCGCCGCCAAGACCGTAATCGTCACTGTGGCGCGGTTGTTGGACAGAAGTCCCACGGAGTCGCGGGCCCGGTACACAAAGGTGTCGATCCCGGAGAACTCGGAAGCCGGCTGGTAGCTGAACGACCCATCGTTATTGAATACAAAACCGCCAGGAGCCGCGTTGGAAGGACCGGAAATCAGCAAAGCGCCAACCACGGAGTCCGCGGGACTGTCCGCGTCGGTGTCGTTGGCTAGCACCCCACTGGCAGCGGCCACATTGAGCATCCCGTCTTCGCTCACCTGGTAGTTGTCACGCACCGCCACTGGCGTGAATCCGGGCAGAATCGAGATCGGGTAATCCTCGACTTCGCCAGCCGCGACAATACCGCTGGTGGTCAGGCCGCCGAGCGGACTCAGTCGGAACCGGGCATTCACGAGTCCGATGAACGAACCATCCGGAGTGATGCTATCCAAAGAGACGGCGTTGGAACCGGCAACCACCGGGAACGACGCGAGCACCTGTTCGGTGCCTTGCCACGTGCCGTCGTTGTTGAAGTCGATCCAGGCGTCGACAAACCCCGAGCCTGTGGAATTGATGACGAAGTCGGTGACATCGGTGTCGGCATTGAATACGGTGTTGGTGAAATTCAAGCCTTCTTCGTCGTCGATGCCAAACTGGGTGAGCGATACGACATCGCCGACACTCCGCGGGCGGACGTTGAAAAGCGAGCCGGCGTCGATCCGCGATTGGATGGCCGCCGCGATCGCGTCCGCCACGTCCTCCACGGTGTCGCGCGTCGGCACCACGGCGATTCCCACGGCGCCAGCGGTCGTCAATCCACCGCCAAGTTCGATTTCAAAAGTGACCGGTGGATTCACTTGATCATTGATCGTGAAGGTTTCCCCATCGACCACGCCAACGGTGGAGCCGCCACTGCCAGCGGGCACGCGGAACGCCCACGGCTGTGTCGGCGGAGCGGCCGTGCCGACCAGCGTCAGCGTGCTGGCGGGAGTCGTCGAGAACGACAAGGCGAAGATGCGGTCGTCGCCGTTGGCCAGTGCCGTCGGCACCGCGTTGTCTTCGGTGTCGAGCAACGTTCCGAGCAGCAGTGGCGTGCCGCCGAGCAGTTGCACGTGGCGGGCGCCGTCCTGGGCCAGCGTCGTGGCATACGTGGTCGGAATACCGCTGATGGTCGACGGCGCGTCGCCGTAATCCACCGTCAAATCACCCAGCACGATCGTGAATTTCATCGACCCATCGGCTTGGTTCCCGCGGAGCGGGTTGCCCGCGTAATCGCGAATCGAGAACACCGGATCGAGGTTCTTCAGCGCGATCTCGTAAACGTGGTTCGGCTCCCAAACTTCCGAGAGCGGCGTGAGCAACAAAGTCTGGTTGTTGTTGCTGTAGCCAAGGCGGTAGGCGACGTTCTGTTCCAGCACCACGCCGTCTTGCTTCACGACGATGGTGCTCGACAAGCGGGTCGTCGCGTTGATCACCGTGCTCGGATCGACCCCAGTGCCTTCGTTCGCGAACGGCGAGCCGGCGCCGTCGGAAAGCAGGATCGCGAACTGTGTGAACAGACCTTCGCGACGGAAGAGCGCCGATGTATTGAAATCCTCGTCCGATGGATCGTTGTCCAGCGGGCTGAGCAACTGGGCGTAGGGGCCCAGCGTGTCGGACGCTTCCACGGCGCCGCGGTCCTTGAAAACCGACGAGCCGCCGCCCAGCGGATCGGAAGCCGTGTCGTCAAGCCGCAATTGGCCGTAGAGATCGTAATTTGGAGCGACAATCGACGATGGCGGAATGCCGAGCGGCGTTTTGACCGTGATCAACGCCGCGCGGTCTTGCAGCAAGTTCAGCGAACTGTCGATCGCCGTGGTGCCGTTCGCCAAGTAGAACACGCCGCTGCCGACGTTGTTGAACAAGGGGTCGGTGTCGAGCGCGAAGAGCGGCGAGGTGCCGGCAGTCGCATCGCTGGCCGTCGCCGGACTCTGGTTGTTATGGAACAGGTTGGAACCGATGACGACGGTGCCGGCGCCCGTGGTTGTGATCGCGTTGACGGTGTTCGCGAAGATGTTGTTGAGGATCGTCGGGCTGGCGTTGCTGGTGACATCGATGCCGTTGCCCGCTTGCGACCGGCCGCCGTAGAACGTGTTGTTCACGATGCGGCCGTAAGGGGTGACAGCCGCCGGATTGCCGGTGTTGTCGCCCGCGAAACGCACGCCGCCGCTCACATTCGTGGCGAAGATGTTGTTCTCGATCACCACGCCAGGCACCCACCGATTGGTGTTGAGGGTGTTGAAGTTGATCGGCACGCCCGGATGCGGCAGATTTTGGTTCGGGTCGCGCGAGCCGGCGGTGACTTCGATCCCGTATTGAGCGGCACTGAGAATCTTGTTGTTCCGCAGGATCAATTGGCCTTGTTCGCGGAAGAAGTTGTCATCGCCCTTGTCGCCTGTGCCGGCGATGCGGGCAGGGAACGAGACGTTGTCGATCGCGGTGGACTCGAATCCCGTGTTGGTGATCTTGGCTCCGATCCACGTAAAGGTGTGCAATCCGGCGGTCACGGGATAGGACTGCGGGCCGTTGACGGGAGTGCCGGATGCCAGGAACCCATCCACATTCACGCCATCGATGAAAAACACCGCGTCGGCCGCCACGCTGAACTCGGTGAACGTCACATTTCCACCCTGGGTTTCCAGAGAAACCTGGAGCAGTGTGTATTCGCTGTTCAATGGATCGTTCACATCGAACAGGCCAACCGTCGACAGGTTCGCGTTGGCTTGGCCGCCGCTGATGCTCCAATCCGTAAAACCGCCCGTTTGCCATGGCAACGAGGTGCCCGTCCGCAAATCGGCGCGATTGAATTGCTCGATGGGCGTGTTGGCGACGAAGGCATCCTCTTGCACGAGTCGATCGTTGGTGTCGAAAACCCGATTGATGCCGATCGCGTTGTAGGTGTAAGTGTTTCCACCGTATTCGGCGCCGCGACGCACTTCCACTTGGTAGGCGCCCGCCAACTGCGGTTGGGGCGCCGGTTCCGGCACGATGTTGGTAGCCGTCATGCGCGTGTCGTCGGGCAAGGCGTTCGTCACAAGTTCGCCGCGTTCGCTCATGCCGACGATGATGTCGTCCACGTAGAAACCGGCGAACTGATTGAGTTGACCGCGGGCGTTGCTGGTCAGCGATCCGTTGCCTTCGCCTGGGAGGCCTGGTTCGTCGATCGCGCCCGCTGTCGCGAAGTCAAACCGCAATCGCAGATTGGCTTGGCCAGCATAGGCGGCCAGATCGACCCGCGCTTGCCGCCATTGATTCGCATCGAACAGTTCCTGCACCTGCTGGGCGATGATGTCGCTGCGTTGCAAGGTGGTTGGGGCGGAATTTGGGTCGGCGGCCGGATTGGAGGTGGCGTTGTGGGTGTAGACCGGCGCGATTTCATTGCCGCGGACGCTATTGTTGCTAGCCACCAACTCCCATGTCGCGCCGTCATCCTGCGAGATAAACACGCGGGCGCTGTCGCTCATCGCCCCATTCGCCCCCTGCGTTTGCAGCAGGTAGTTGAAGTAAAGCGTCGGCATATCCTGGGCGGTGATGTTCGCCAAACTGAAATCGCCGGTGAGCAGTTTGCCTTTGGCTCCGCCAGGAAGATCGTAGGTATTCCGGTTGGTCGGGTTCGTTGATAGATCGCGATGGACGGCGTCCGACACGCCGAACTGGCCGTCGGCGACATTCAACACATCGTACTGCACGAATCCCGGGGCCGCGAAATTCTCGAGACCGAAATAGAAGCTTGTGCCGCCCGCGACCGGTGGACGCGAATCGTTGAACGAAGGATTGATACCATGGCCCACGACATCGCCCTGTTGCGTGGTCGGATGCCAAAGGTTGAAGTCGAGGTTCGAGAACGCCAGGCCCGTGGGGTTCGCCACGCCCGTATCAAGTGTTGTGGCTCCGCCCGCGAAGATCGCCGGGTTGGAATTGACGTTGGCCGTGTCGATGGCTCGCAAACGACCGTTCGCGGAAATCGCAAACAGGTAGTTCGCGTACTCGGGAACCTGATCGCGGTCGGCATCCAAGTTTTGCGGTCCGAGCGCCAAGCCTTGGAAGCTCACGCCCGCATAGGTCCGCAGGACGTTGACCGACGCATTACCCGTGTTGATCGTGAAGAATTCGCCAGCGTCGCTCACCCCGTACAACGTCCCGCCAAGGAACGCCATGCCCGTGGTGCGGCCGAGCAGCGTTCCATCCACACCGCCACCGGTCGTCCATATCTGATTGCTCACATTCGGATTGGGAGGCGTTCCCGTGCCATCCGAAATGCGGTTCCCGCCGCCAGTGTTGAGTTGTGCGATGCCTACGGATCTGGCATTGACGTTGCTGTTGATCGCGTCCACCAGTTGCTGGGCAGTGAGCGAACGGTTCCCCGAATCGTTGAAGACCGTTACGACGATTTGATTGCCAGCGGCCTGAACATCCAGGCCATTCCCCACGTTCCCTCCCGCATTACTCCCGTTTTGAACGACACGCAGCGTCGTTCCATCGCCGAGGCTCCCAGCGCGGGACGCAATAAAGGTAATGCTCGCTCCATTCATTACGCGGATATCCGTCCCGCGAACCGCTCCGCCGATGTAGCCAATGAAACCGCGATTAGTAACGGTTGTGTCGTTTTGGTTGACGGCGCCATCCGGAGGCCCATCCAGGTCGGCGAACAGCTTGGAATACCCCGTGCCACCCAGCGGAGCGCCAGCGAGCGGATCGTTCACCGAGAGGAAAAGATCGTAATCGACCGAGTCCGCATTCACATAGCTGTTGCGACGGTAGGTCAGCGCCTCGACACTGTCCGTGTAGGTCACATCGCTGGCATTGACGGCAGGCGTGAATCCAAAGACCGCGCCACCGACCGGTCCGCGAATGCCGTCGTTGAACGGAATGCCACGGACAGCGGCG
>CAIXSC010000656.1 GCA_903921945.1 uncultured Planctomycetaceae bacterium | reverse complement strand
GTTGCTAGTTGCTAGTTGCTGGTTGCTAGTTGCTGGTTGCTAGTTGCTGGTTGCTAGTTGCTAGTTGCTAGTTGCTAGTTGCTAGTTGCTGGTTGCTGGTTGCTGGTTGCTGGTTGCTGGTTGCTGGTTGCTGGTTGCTGGTTGCTGGTTGCTAGTTGCTGGTTGTTGGTTGCTGGTTGCTAATTGCTAGTTGTTGGTTGCTGGATTTTGGTTGTGAAACGCGGCTTTGGACCCGGCGGTTCGAAGTCGGCTTTTTATGAGGCGACGACGATGAACCGATCCCGATTGGATGTGGTGCTGCGGGTGCGCGAGGCGGCGCTGGATGAGCGGCGCATGGAATGGTCGGCGGCATTCCAAGAGGAACGACAGTTGCGGCGACGCGCCGAGCAACTCTGCGGCGAAATACTCGCCGAGCAGGAACGCCGACGCGAGTCGCTTCGCGCCGGAGGCATCTCGCTGGCCGCCGTCCGCAATCAACACGACTACGAGACATCGCTTCGCCATGAACTCGAAACGCTTCAGCGGGAAGGCGTCGCGCTCGAAGCCAAACTCGAAGCGTGCCGTGAAGAGCTGCGGCGCGCAAAACAACAGCACGAACCGCTGCAACAACTGCTAAACCGCCACCAACAGCAATTGGCCGAGGCCATTCAACGGGCCGAAGAGCGGGAACTGGACGAGGTCGTGAGCCGCCGCGCGCACTGGTAGCGCCACCGTGAACGGCGATCCATCTCGGCTCCGCGAACAGCCTTCCTTTCATCGAACCGCCGATTGATCTTGCCCGATTCCGCGAATTTCGCGAAAAGACGCTCAAGTTTCCGGCCAGGACGGCCGGGGACATGGCAAGCGAACGCGGAGGATCGGGACTGTGGAGCGAGCCGGCTGGGAAGTTCACGATCTGCCTGAGCACGGTCCGTCAACAACGGACTTCCCCGTGGTTGCGGCTGCCGCCACCAAGGCCGAATCAACCGCGCCCGCCAATGACGAACTCAACCATGGCGCCAGCGCCCTGAGCGTCGAAATCGATCGGCTCTTGAAAGCCGCCCAAGCCGCGCTCCGTCAGCCCTCACTCGATCCGACACACATGGAGCCGGATCTATCGGCCCGAAGCGCAGCGGCGCTGGCGAAGCCTCCGGCCACGCAACCCACGCCCGCCTCCATCGAGCCGACTTCTCGCGATCAACGCTCGGGGCACGCAAGCGTTCTCGGCCAACTCGCGACACTCGCACCAGCGCTTGACTCGCTCGGATTTGAGTCGACGGGACTGAGTTCAGCGGGATATGACGCGGCGGGATATGACGCGGTGGGAGTGAGTGCGGCGGGATTTGACGCGGTGGGGGGCGGCGATCCCTACGATTGGCCGCAATGGAGTCCCAGCCAACGAAGCGACACGCCTGGCAGTCATTCATCGGCCCACAGCGGTGAAACGGGCGCGATGGAAGCGTCCTCGATTCCCGTGCGACTGATCGTGACCCGCTTAGCCGCGCCAGCCAGCCTCGCTCAACTGGCCACATCCAAGACACTCCTGCCGCTAGCCAGTGACGACCAGGGATTGGTCGAGATCCGTTGGCAGGGCCGCGTCCGCGCCCTCGGCACGTTGGTGGCCATCGATGGCCGATTTGGTGTCCGCGTCACCCAGTTAGTATCCGCGTCCGAAAACAACCTTTCCTGAATGTCGTATGGCCACCTTCCCTGACAGACCGAAGCGACTGTTTGCAACGCGATCGTGGCGAGCATGGCGAGCCTTGCTGTCGGCGCATCGATGCCCAGCGATCGCCCCACTGCTCAGTATGCGACCGCTCTCGGCGTGGCCGCTTACCGCGCGATTCGCCATGGGCTGCATCGCCATCGGTTGGCTGGCGGCTGGAACCGTCACCACGTTCGCCCAAGGCGGCACGGAGCCGGGCGACGTGACCTGGGCGATCGCGGATGAATCGACATCAACCGACATTCTCCCCGCCAGCTTTTCGCGAACCGATGATGATGATTCGTTGTCCGAAACGCCAGCATCAGGCGAGACCGCGCATCGTGAGCAACCGATTCGCGCGCAAGCAAACCATTGGGAGAGCGCCGCCGCGTCGACTACTGCCGATCCCTTGGCAGCCCCGTCGATGGCGCCGGGTGTCCGCCCCCATCGAACTGCGGCCCCCGCAACGCTTGCGTTGGCACCTTCCCGACTGCCCCTACCGAATGATTCGCGATCGTCCCTCGCCGCCGCGGACGCAACGCGCAAGTCGACGTCTCGCTTTGGCAACACGAGCGTGCTTACGGCGCTGGCGTTGGTTCTCGGTGGCACCGCCGCCGCGCTGTGGTTCGGCAAACGCGTTGGCCCTTTGCGTCGCGGACGCTTGCCCGCTGAAGTCTTCGAGCATCTTGGTAAGGCGCCTTTGAACCCGAAACTGGATGCCTATTTGCTGCGGGTTGGCAGCAAACTCGTACTGGTCGGCGTGCAGGCTGGCGAAGCGCGGACATTAACGGAAATCACCGATCCGGCCGAGGTCCAGAGAATGGTCGCCGCATGCGCAACCGCGACGGCCGCCTCTTCCACCGTCGTCGGCTCGATCGCGGACACTGTCTCCGTGAACCCTATGTCGCAATCTATGGCGTCCGCGGCGAACGCGGCCAGGGACGATGCGGAAGCCGAACTTGATCGCTCCCTGAACGGCAAGGGCCGATCGAGCTTCGCGGCCAGTTTGCGCCGGTCACTTTCCAGGCTTGAGACGCAGAACGCGTAACCGGTTCGCGATCACGGAGTGTGTCGATGACCAGTGTGCGGCATTTCGCCCTCGCCTGCTGCCTGACCCTAAGTTGGCTGGCAGCCTTCGCCGCCGCCAGCGAATCGCCTAACCGCGAGTCGACCGCGAACCGCGCGAGTGTCACTTGGAGCGCGGAGCCATCCGACGGCGTCGAGCATGCGGGCGCCTTCGATGACCACTCCGCGACAAAGCCGCGAACAGCGGCGACTTCAATGCCGCCGGCCTCGCCGCCATTGTGGCTGGCCGATTGGCCGGCGACGCCAGCCGAACTGGCGCTACCCACGCCCGCTGAATCGGTTGACATCGATTCCTTGGGACTGGGGCCGCTTATCCATCCATTTGAACGAAAATCCGATCGGCGAATCTCCGAGTCGGTCGAGCGACACGATTCGCAAAGCGATTCGCAAAGCGATTCGCAAAGCGATTCGGACGCGGAAACGCCGCGATCCCCCGAATCCCGGGCAAGCTTGCCAACGTCATCTCCTTGGAGCGGATGGGTTGCTCTGTCGCTGCTT
>CAIXSC010000655.1 GCA_903921945.1 uncultured Planctomycetaceae bacterium | reverse complement strand
TTCCGGGCGGGACTCACTGGCGAGCGTAGGCGAATGAGCGTGGCGGCGACCGAACGGATCATCAATGTCCCGAATGCGTTAACGAGCGCGCGTTTCGTGCTGGCGGTTGTTGTGTTTGTCCTGATCGAATATGCGCTGTATCCGGCGGCGCTGGCTGTGTTCCTGGTGGCGGCGTCCACGGATTGGGTGGACGGATATTGGGCGCGGCGCTTTGGCCAAGTGTCGAAAGTGGGCCGGATCCTCGATCCGTTCGTCGACAAAATCATCATTTGCGGGACGTTTATCTATCTGGCGTCCGAGTCGCCACTGTCGGGGATCGCGCCGTGGGTGGCGGTGGTGGTGGTGGGCCGAGAACTGCTGGTAACCGCGTTGCGGTCGGCGATCGAGGCGAGCGGCGGGGATTTTTCCGCATCTTGGCCGGCGAAATGGAAAATGTTCTTCCAATGCGCCGCGGCGGCGGCCAGCCTGTCAACGCTCGCGTACGGGGGTTCGTCGCAGCCGAAACTGCTGGCCTATGGGTTGACCGCCAGCGTTTGGCTGACGGTCATCACCACCGTCTATTCGGGACTGGATTACGTTGTCGCCGCAGGCCGCCGTTGGCGGTCGTAGCCCATTTACCCGTCACTCGTTGCCGCGTTGGACGAACGGCATAGTATGCCTTTGGGCATGCCATGATTCATGCGAACGAGGGGCGGGCGATGAAGACGACACGGGAATCCGATCCGATGGCCGTTGAACGACCGATGGGCACTGGCAAAGACGTCCGGTTTCTCGAAGGGCCTCAATCCCGCTGGGCGGAGCTGCGTCGAGCGATTCGCATTTTCGAGGATCTGATTCGGGGGTTCCGCAAGCTCCATTTTGTCGGTCCCTGCGTGACCGTGTTCGGATCGGCGCGATTCCCCGAGTCCCATGCTTATTACGAATTGAGCCGCCGCATCGGCGCCGAACTGGCGCGAGTGGGCTTTACGGTGATGACCGGTGGTGGACCGGGCATCATGGAGGCGGCCAATCGCGGAGCGCGCGAGGCCAAAGGTCGGAGCGTCGGTTGCAACATCGTGTTGCCGATGGAACAGCGGCCCAACCCGTATTTGGATCTGTTCGTCGAGTTCGACTATTTTTTTGTGCGGAAGCTGATGCTGGCAAAGTATTCGTACGCGTTCGTCGCCTGCCCGGGCGGCTTCGGGACGCTGGACGAGCTCTTTGAAATCGCGACGCTCGTGCAGACCGGGAAGATTCAACAGTTTCCGATCGTCTTGGCGGGCATCGAATACTGGACGCCGCTGCTCGATTTTCTCCGCGAGCGGATGTTACGCGCTGGCACGATCGACGCGATCGACATCGACCGGTTCATTCTGAGCGACTCGCCGGTGGAGATTGCCGAGCGGATCCGGGAGGTGGGCATGAAGCAGTTTGGACTGCGGCATGCGGAGTGGCGGCCGCGCTGGTGGCTGTTCGAGGGCTTGGGCCGCCTCAAGCGGTAATCCTGTCCGTCACGCCGCCATCGCCGGCGGCTCGGGGAAAGCGACCGCGAACGAGGCCCGCGTGCCTTTTTCGCCCTTGTCGATCTCGCTTTGCAGCCAGATCGACAAGCCGTTATGCTTTGAATCGTCCGCAAGTCGATTTTTCCCTTTTTCCCTCGACGGGCGCGATTTGGGTCCGTCGCTTGCCGCCTGGAGATTGCCATGTCGAATCGTTCGCGTCGTGAATTCCTCGAACAATCCATGTGGGCGACGGCTTCGGCGGTCGCTGCGAGTTCCCTTTCGACCGGGGCTGCGGCGTGGGCGCAAGAGAAGCAAAGCACCAGCCCAAATGAAAAGCTGGGCGTCGCGGTCGTTGGTGTGAAAGGCCGGGGCGGCAGCCACATCGGCGCGTTCGCGGGCCGCAAGGACACCGAAATCCTGTACATCTGCGATGTCGACAGCACGATCGGCAATCAGCGGGCGGAAGAGGTGGGCAAGCGGCAAGGCGGTCGCAAGCCGACGTGGGAAGCCGACCTGCGGAAGGTGTTGGAAGACAAGCGAGTCGACATTGTCAGCATCGCGACGCCAAACCACTGGCATGCGCTCGGCGCCATCTGGTCGATCCAAGCGGGCAAGGACGTGTATGTCGAAAAGCCGGTCAGCCACAATGTCAGTGAAGGGGCGCGGATCGTCGAGGCGGCGCGGAAGTACGACCGCATCTGCCAGACTGGCACGCAATCCCGTTCCAACCCTGGCTTGGCCGAAGCGGTCGCCTACGTGAAAGCGGGCAAGATTGGCGAACTGAAGGTCGCGCGCGGTTTGTGCTACAAGCGCCGCGGCTCGATCGGCCCCAGGGGCGAGTACGCCGCGCCGTCGAGCGTCAACTACGACCTGTGGCTCGGCCCCGCGCCGATGGCCAAAGTGACCCGCAAGCAGTTCCACTACGACTGGCACTGGCAGTGGGCCTACGGCAACGGCGACTTGGGCAACCAAGGCATCCACCAGATGGACATCGCTCGATGGGGACTGGGCATCGACACGCTCTGCAAAGGCGTGATGAGCTACGGTGCGCGGCTCGGATACGAAGACGCGGGCGAAACGGCCAACACCCAAGTGGTGGTGCATGACTACGGTTCCAAGACGCTGGTCTTCGAAGTGCGGGGCTTGGAGACCAAGCCGTATCGCGGCGCCGGTGTCGGTGTGATCTTCGAAGGCACCGATGGCTACGTTGCGATCCCCAGCTACAGCTCGGCCACCGCCTTCGACAAGGACGGCAACAAGGTGGCGGAATTCAAGGGCGAAGGCGACCACTTCGCCAACTTCCTCAAGGCGGTCCGCAGCCGCAAATCGAGCGACTTGGCGGCCGACATCCAGGAAGGGCATCTGTCGAGCGCTCTATGCCATTTGGGCAACATCTCGTACCGGCTCGGCGAAGAGCTGGCGGTCAGCGATGCCAAGGGGAAGATCGCGGCGTACAAGTCGAGCGACAACAATTCGGAGACGCTCGAACGGACCCTCGCCCATCTGGCCGACAACAAGGTCGACATGTCGACCTCGAAGATCCGCGTCGGCGCGGTGCTGGCGTTCGATCCGGTAACCGAGACGTTCCCGGGCAACGCGACGGCCAATGAGCACCTGACCCGCGAATACCGGGCTCCATTCGTGGTTCCCGCGAAGGGCAAGGTCTAACACGGCACCTGCCGGTCCGGGCCGCGGTCCTCTTGGACCGCGGCCCCGCCGACCGGCGTCAAGCTCCGGCTGCACGAGCGGCCGGTTGGATGAACGACGGTATGGATGCGGGGCTCGGCTTCGAACTGTTGTGGGATGGCGACGCGTGCCTCGTGGTCAACAAGCCGCCGGGACTGCTGACCCAGGCTCCGCCCGGTATCGATAGCCTGGAAGTGCGAGTGAAACGCTACTTGGCCGATCAGGCCGGCACTCCGCATTCGCCTTATCTGGCCGTGCTCCACCGCCTCGATCGACCAGCCTCCGGAGTGCTTGTGTTGGCGCGCCGCATCAACGCCGCGCGGAAAATCAGCTTGCAGTTCGAGCATCGCGAGATCGACAAACGATACTGGGCGTTGGTCGAAGGCCATGTCGAACCGGATAAGGGCGAATGGATCGACTGGATGCGAAAGGTCGAGGGGGAAGCGCGGTCGGAGATCTGTTCAGCGGATGTGGCCGGCGCCCAACAAGCCGTGCTGCGGTACCAAGTCATCCGCCGACTGGCCCGCGCCACTCTGCTGGAAATCGAACTGGAAACCGGCCGGACCCATCAAATCCGTTTGCAGACCGGCAGCCGCGGCCACCCGATCCTCGGCGACGCCCTGTACGGCTCCACAACCGCCTTCGGTCCCGATACGCCGGACGAACGCGCCCGCTGGATCGCGCTCCACGCACGGCGTTTGGAATTCATCGAACCAGCGCTCAAACAACGTGTCGTGGTGGAAGCCGAACCACTTTGGACTTGGCCCGATTGAGGCGGCCGTCGACAATCTGGCCACTCCCAGCAACCTGCCCGTTCAGTCCGTATTCAAGATCGAAGACCGCTCCCAAGACCGAACCTTGTTCCCAAGACCGAACACCGTTCTCACCGAACACCTCTCCTCGTAGCGGGCCCGCCCCATGCCCACCGACGCGACGCCATCGCCGTCCGCCGAGCATTCCGGTTTGGAGCCGCTACCGGCGCGCCGTCGCTTTGGATGGTGGCTCGCGCTGCTGGCCGCCTACTGGCTGGCACTGCTCGCCGCGACCCATGTGCCGTGGCGAGCGGCACGGCGGATCGAGCATGCGGACAAGGTGGGCCATTTTGTCGCGTACGCTATTTTGGCAACGCTCTTGTACGCGACTGGCCGCTTGGCGTTCCGTCCACGCGTTGGGTTTGTCGTTGCCGTCTTCGCCCTGATCGCGGTTTACGCGACGCTCGACGAGTGGCTTCAGAACTTCGTTCCACGCAGGACGGCCGATCTGTACGACTGGCTTGCCGACTTGGCGGGCGCGGCCTTTGCCTTGGCGTTGTGCCTTGTCCTCAAATACGCCTCGCGTCGCGCCCCTAGGCGCTTCACTCCGCTACGCTAGTCGCTAGCTCGGGAACATGATCGCCGTGGTATTGGCGTTCGGCCCAGCTTGCTTCACCCACGAGTTTTTTGGCATGCGCCGCCGCCGCGAACCAACCAGCCAGTATTTCGCCGCTCGATTCATCACTCGATTCGTCTCTTATTCCTTCGCGCGAATTGTCGCTCGATTCGGCGCTTATTCCTTCGCGCGACTCGTCGCTCGTTTCGTCGCTCGTTTCGTCGCTCGTTTCGTTGCTCGGCTCGTCGCTCGGGTGGATCGCACGGACGCCGCGTGTCGTTGGACGGTCCGTCGCAACAGTTCGCCCGCCGCAAGGATCGTCGCTGCGATGGCCGCGGTCGTCACGCTTTCGTTGTTGTCCATGTCAGTCGGCTGCGGGCCAGCGACTCCAACCACGCCCGCTTCATCCGTAACGCCTTCGTCCACCGCGCCGTCCGCGGCGGCCATGTCCGCCGCGGCCGGCGCGCCTGGCTCGGTAGGGGCGACGCCGCGTAGCGCATCGGCGGATTGGGCCGACGTGTTGTCGAAAGCTCGCGGGCAGACGGTGCGGATGGCGATGTGGGATGGCGACGCCGGCATTAACGCTTACATGCGTGACGAGATCGCACCGGCGCTCGACCGCGAGTTCGGCGTTGGGTTGACGATCG
>CAIXSC010000654.1 GCA_903921945.1 uncultured Planctomycetaceae bacterium | reverse complement strand
GGACTTCGATAGGCGAGCGGCCCGTCCGGGACCAACACATTCGGCCGCTCGGGATCGTCCTTCAGCGACGATCCGAGGTTCAACGCGATCGCCTCCAAGCGAATGTTGCCGCTCCCCGGCGCCTGCCCCAGGTGAAGCACGAAGTCGAAGTCGCCTTCCAGATCCTTTTCCAGCCGCTTTTGGGCCTGGAGGAAGTCAACCGGATAACGCCGCGTCACCAATCGCGGCTCGGACGGCATGTTCCGAGTCAACTCGACAAGCGTCAACCAACTGGAGTTCGCTTCCCAGCGGTCATACGGCTCGAACGCGGTTACGAGGACGGACGGCATCTGGCGGACCCTTGTGCGGACATCGATGGTTTTGACAACTATAGATCGAGCTATGGCGAGGAGATAGCTGCGCGGCTCGGCGCCTCGGCTAGCGGGGCTAGCTAGCTCTCGGCGCGGAAAGTACCCTAAGACTTCCTTCCGACCCTATAGTCGCGTTTCCCGCCAAGAGGTAGTTCGCCATGCTCACGTTCCGCACCCGCTTCGGCACCCCTGATTCGTCCCGGAACCGCTCGTTGGCCGCCTGGGCCATTGCCGCTCGCCGCCGCCTCGCGACGCACTCCGCCCGCGTTCCGTCGGAACGCGGCTCGCGGTTGGCCACCGTGTCGGCGTCCGGATGGAATGCCACCTCGCGGTTCGGCGCCGGCCTGTTGGCCGCGGTCGCGGTCGTCGCGGGCTTCGCCTCCCCCGTGGCCGCTCAAAGCATCTTTCCGGACAAAAATCTCGAAGCGGCGGTGCGGAAAGAAGTCTTCGAAAAACGGAACAACGATCAGCCAATCGTCGAGACCGACGTGCCGAATATCTCGCAGGTCGTTGGCCGCGGCCGCGATGGAAAGAAGGTCGCCAGCCTCGCGGGGTTGGAAAAGTGCCGGTCGATCGCCGCCGTGGAACTCGATTTGAACGAGATCGCCGACCTCGCCCCGCTCAAGGATCTGAAAAACATCCAGTTGCTTTCGCTCCGCGGAAACAAGGTCAAGGACCTGGCCCCGCTCGCCGCCCTCACCAACCTCCAGTACCTGCAACTGGAAAATAACGAAGTCGAGGATCTGGCGCCGCTCGCCGGCCTGTCCAACCTGCGGTCGCTCTACCTGACGAACAACAAGATCAAGAGCGTCGCGCCGCTGGCCAACCTGAAAAAACTCTGGTCGCTCTACCTTGGCGGCAACCAGATCACCGACATCAAGCCGCTGGCTGAACTCAAGAACCTCGACACGATTGGGCTAGAAGGCAACGGCCTCACGGACATCGCGCCGCTGGCCGGTCTCAGCCCGTCCAAGTTCCTCTTCCTGCAACGGAACCAACTGACCGACCTGGGCGTGCTGGTCGAAATGGCCAAGAAAGACGCGGCCGGCGAGAAGCGGTTCGCTCCGTTCTGGTACGTCGACGTCACGGGGAACCCGCTGTCCGACGCTGCCAAAAATGCCCAACTGGGCGAGCTTCGCAAGCTGGGCGTGCCCGAACGCATCATCCTGAAGTGATGTCGCAGGCCACGCGGTTGGGCGAGAGAAGGTGGATCGAGCGAGCGATCATCGAGTAAGCACGGGAACTAGGATTCGAACCTAGAATGACGGAGCCAAAATCCGTAGTGTTACCATTACACCATTCCCGTGTGCTGTCGGAACATTCTAAGCGTTCTCGCGATTCTGGCAACCCGAGCGATTGACGACAGCGAACGCCAATTGTTCCATTTCGATCGCGAGATCCACGCCGGCTCCCCGCACATCGGTGGGTAGTGACAGCCGAACCGGGGCAAAATTGAGGATGCCCACAACGCCGGCCGCCACGAGGCGGTCGGCAATCGCTTGAGCCTCGGTGCGGGGAACGGCGATAATCGCCATGCGGATTCCGAGCCGCTGGACTTCCGCTTCAAGCTGTTCGATCGGCCGAACCTCGACCTCCTCGATCATTTGCCCGACCTTGCTCGGATCCTGATCGAACGCCGCCACAATCTTGAACCCCTGATTCTCGAAACCGCTGTAGCCCAGCAGCGCGCGGCCCAAGTTGCCGATGCCCACCAAAGCCACATTCCAACGGTGGTTGGTCCCCAAGATGTCCTTGATTTTCGGGATCAGCTCGTCGCATCGATAGCCAATTCCGGGATAGCCGAACTGGCCAAAATTGGCGAGGTCCTTTCGCACCTGGGCATCCGACAATCCGAGCAGTCTCCCCAGTTGTGTAGAGCTGGTCGTATCGGCGCCATCCTTGTTGAGCTTCTGCAGCTCACGCAGGTACAGACTGAGCCGCTCGACCACCGCCTTCGGGGCCGCATCGCCGGACGCCGTTTCGGGGTTTTTTCCGTGCGGTTCGTTCATACCAGCGTCGCGGAAGAATCTGCCTCGGTGCCACGTTGCAGGAAGGGTGGACGACACGGGGGCGCGATCACGCGACCCATCCGAGTCGGAATGTTACGGAAACCGCTGCGCAGGGGCAAGGGTTTCTGAGGCAGACCATACCCCTCGATGAAACTGTGTGTCGACCGCTGATTCACGACGGCGATCGAAGCCGTGTTCGACCTCACGGGCCCGACCGGGCGCCCCGTGCCAGCCCATTCGTACCGGTCCATGAAACCGTTCCGGCACGCGACATCGTATGAGCCTCGGCAATCGCGATAGATGGCGGAATCGTGAAAAGTAGCGGAATCGCGGCAGCTTGAAAAATCGCGCCAGTCGCGATGTTCGGCGCCGTCGAAACCGGCGGCATCGTCGGAATCGTTGTGCCCAGCCGGATTTACCTTAACCGCGCGTCCAATTTTAGCGATGCATTTCCCGTGATTGCCGGTTTTTACGCAAGCCTCGCATTTCAAGCTGTCGTACTATTTTGACGATAGGTGATGGACAAGAGGTTTGCTTGACCAAACTGCGCCGTTGGCGGCGAACATGAGGCCAGCGGCAGCGGACGGTTTCGGGAAAGAAAAGAAAGCCAAGTCGACTGGGCGGTTTCCGGCCAGTCGCCGGCGGTGGTCGGGGAGAGAGAACTCGGCCAGCGTCGTGCAGCCAGACCAGTACCACACATGGGCGCGAAGAGTTAAGGAGAAATGCGATGAAGACGATTTGGGCGGCTCCGATCCTCGCTGTGCTGTTCGTAGCCAGCTTGGCCGGCGAGTCGCGGGCGGCGATTTGCGGCGCCGCCAGCTACGAGAAGGTCGTTTCGGGCGACCCGGCCTCGTACGGAGCGGCGAAGGCGCACTGCCACACTGTCATGCGGACCTGCCGCAAGGTGGTATGGGAAAAGCAGGACTACACCTGCTACAAGACGTGCTACGAGACGGTGTACGAGGATCGTCAGGTCGACTGCGTGAAGTACGTCCATGAGACGCACTATCGCGATTGCCACTACACGGTGTGCAAGCCGGTCTACGAGACCCATTACCGGACGTGCAACTACACGGTCTGCAAGCCGGTCTACGAAACCAAGACGCGGGATGTGTGCTACACCGTGCGCAAGCCGGTGTACGAGACCCGCACCAAGCAGGTCTGCTACACGGTTTGCAAGCCGGTGTACGAGACCCACAGCCGCGACATCTGCTACACGGTCTGCAAGCCCGTGTACGAGACGAAGACGAAGGAAATCTGCTACACGGTCTGCAAACCGGTGTATGAGACACACGAAAAGCAAATCTGCTACACGGTCTGCAAACCGGTGTATGAGACCCATTCGCGCGACATCTGCTACACGGTCTGCAAGCCGGTGTATGAGACTCGCGAACGCGTGGTCTGCTACAACGTCTGCAAGCCGGTGTACGAGACCCATGAACGCGAAGTCTGCCACGTCATCTGCAAGCCGGTGCATTACACGAAGGAAGTGCAAGTTTGCGGCGGCCACTGGGACACGCAAATCACCGAGTGCCCGGGTCCGGTCGTGCGGAAGCACATCCAGGAACCTGGTTGCTGGGTTTGGGATCCGGTTTGCTGCCGCTGCGTGTACTCGCCAGGCGAATGCAAGGTCGTCGAAGTGCAATGCCCGCCACGCCGGATCTGCAAGAAGGTCTGGGTGCCGGAAGTTCACACCAAGACGGTCAACTGTGTCCGCTACGAACGGGAAGTCGTGAAGAAAGTGGTTCCGTACACGGTTTGCCGGTACGTGACCGAACAGCGTCAAAAGACCTGCTCGTACACGGTTTGCCGGATGGTCAGCGAACAACGGGTGAAGACCTGCACCTACCAGGTTTGCAAGATGGTTCCGGAACAACGGGTGAAGACCTGCACCTACACCACTTGCAAGATGGTTCCCGAGCAACGCGTGAAGACCTGCACCTACACGGTCTGCCGCATGGTTCCGGAGCAACGGGTGAAGACCTGCACCTACACCACTTGCAAGATGGTTCCCGAGCAACGCGTGAAGGAATGCACCTACACGGTATGCCGGATGGTTTGCGAGCAACGGGTGAAGACCTGCTCGTACACCACCTGCCGGATGGTTCGGGAATGCCACACGAAGCAAGTGCCGTACACGGTCTGCCGCTATGAACGGCAAGACTGCGTCAAGCAGGTGCCGTACACCGTGTGCAAGCCGGTCCACTATACGAAGACGGTTCGCGTGGCCCGCTGCGTGCCGAAGTGCGTGCCCTATACGGCCACTCGCTGCGTCCGCCGCGTGGTGTGCGAAGAAGTGCCAGTGACCATCTGCTGCCCGCCGCCCTGCTGCGGCCGCCGCCGTTGGCTCGACTGCCACGACTGCTAAAGCGATCCCGAGCGATCGCTCGCAAATCTCTCAGCCTGTGTGGTCTGGCGATCCGCTGCCCGGTTCCTCTGGAGCCGGGCAGCGTCGTTTACGGAGAGCAACCAGCTCCCATCGCCACCCGAAACCCAGGGTCTCGACTTGCCAGCCACCCGCTGGAATCGAATCGGTGCCAGGCACGGATCGGTTGGCTGGAACTGGAGGTTCCAGCCACGGGGATCAGCCTTTCACGGCACGGATGGCTTGCCGGTCCATGGGGAACGGCCGTGCTCGGCCGCATCGCGGCGAGTGGATTGAATGAAATCGGCGATGGCGGCGAGCAACTGGGATTCGCCGTGTAGCGCGACCGTGCGCAGCCCTGCTGGCACTTTGTTCGGCCAGTGAACGACCAACGGCCCAAGGCCGCTCGTATTCCGGGCTCCTGTTGCCTCCCCGCCGCTCGGGAGGCCCGCGATCACGATCAACGTGGAAGGAGCTC
>CAIXSC010000653.1 GCA_903921945.1 uncultured Planctomycetaceae bacterium | reverse complement strand
TCATCGCCGAGTTGGTTTTTGTCCCCGAGTTCCTCGCAGCGCGACTCTCTTTTCGCATGCCCTTTGGGGTCTGCTGATCCGCGGCAGCCGCACTTTCAGCCAAAACTTTAGCGTTCGAACGCTTTGAGGCTGAACTCGTCGCCGCCGGACCTTTCGCGGGTAGACGCGTCGCTGCCGGCCCTTCCAGAGGTGGACTCGTCAAACGAGAACGGTTCGCTGCCGGACGGTTCGCGCTGCGGCTCTGGGTTGAGGCGCCGGGACTTGGGGTGGGCGAGATTTCTTCCTGCGAGCCCTCCCCTGGGCGTTTCGGGGACGACGCATCGTTCTCGAGCGCGACGGCGGAAGATGCGGGCCCGCGCATCGGTTCAGCCAGTTCTTCGAAGAGCGGTCGGGTGGCGGCGATCGGTTTGGATGTGGAGCGACTTTTGCGGGTGGGACGCGGCTCAGGGTTCGCTAACGTGGCTGGCGGCGTCTCAGGGACACTCGCTGGAACCCTTGCTGGGACACTTGACTGCGAACGGGGCGACGACGTCTGTTCAGCAACAGGCGATTCGGCGGCAGATTCGTCAACGGTACGAGATGGGAGCACGGCATTCCGCTTGGACGGGACGGGACGGGCGGAAACGCCGGACGCGGGTCCCGGCACCAGACGGAATTCGACATCGGCGGAACCAGTGACCTGACGGCAGGCCGATTCAATCGACCCGCGCAATTTATTTCGCAGACGGTCCAGGGTGAAGACGTCTGTCGCGAAAACCTGAAGTCTGGCGCCATTCCAGGCGAAGGAGGTCCGGGAGGAAAACCACAGATCAAAGCAGTCCGATCCGAGATTTTGGGCGAGCACGCCGGATACTCGCGACACGATCTCCTTATCGTCCTTGGCCACGTTCCTAAATCTCCTCGGCGCGCAGTTCCATCCCGGCAAGCTCTTCACGGTAAGCAATCGACGCGGTTCGACCTCTTTCGACAATCCGCGTGTCCGGCCGAGCCGGGAAATCAGGGCGTTCAGGAAGAACGGGCCGGATTGTAAGCTAGCACTGCGTGGTGTCAAACGACGCTAGCAACCGGGCGCTCGGTGGCGTTCCCCACCGCGGCGAAGGCCGGTTGTTTCCTCAATGGCCACGCCAGTTTCGGGCCGATCCGCGGAAAGGGGCTGGGCGGCGAGAGGCCCTTTCCGAGTGTCTTCCGCGCGTGGAAAAGTTGTCGCTAGCTTGCCTTGCCCGCCAGCGGGAATTCTCCGGATCTTCTTAACTCGCAAGGCTTAACATTGCGATAACCAAAATGATCGACACCTGCGGGTCCCTTTCGAAGGATCGAAAGTCATGAGATTTTTCGCGACGCGTGACGCACGCTTTTCCTCCGCGATGCGGCGTCACGGGGCTGTAGTGGCCGTTCGCCGCCCCACAATCTTATCTCAATCGTCACGGCTTATCGCGAATCGCCTTCGAGCCGTCCGCTGGCTGGCCTTGGCTGCGGCCTTGCCCGTGGCGATTGGTTTTAGCCAGCGGCCCGTGATGGGGCAGTTGATACTCAAGAAACGAACGCCACCGACCGTCGCCGCGCGCCCGATCCTCGTTCCATCACGCGGCAATCAAACCGCGGCTCGTCCCGGTGATTACTCAGCGAACTATCCGGGAAACTTGCCGGAAAGCTACCCGGGCAACGCGAACGCGAATCTCAGCGCCTTCCAGGGCGCGTATACCGGACCGTACCCCGGAGAAACGGTGATCCGCGACTCGGCGGTGGACTCGGGAGCGGTCGTTCCAGTAGCGCCTGGATACCTGGGAATGACCGCCGAGGAAGATCCGCGAACCGGGTCGTTGACCGTGGTGATCGTGAAAGGCAATAGTCCCGCCGAGCGTGCCGGCATTCGAGTCGGAGACCAATTGCTGGCGATTGAAGGCCGCGCCGTGCGAAGCCTCGATCAATTCGCTCAAATCCTGGAAGGCCGTCCAGCGGGAGCGCGGGTATCGTTCGAGTTGGCCAGGAATGGACAGCGCCAGGCCGTGCTCGCGGTGCTGACCAAGCGTGCCGCGCCAAAACCCCGCATGGCATCGTCTGGAACGACGGTCGCTCAGCTGCCAGCGCCACTGCCGCCTCCGACGGTGATGCCGCTGATGAACGACGACAACGACTCGCCACCCACTCTCGCCCCGTCCCCGGCGCCATCCTATTCGGGTTCAAACTCTCGCGGCCAACCGTCGAACGCCGGCCAGCCAGCCCAGTCTCCTCCGTCCGGTTACGGCCAGCCCTCGCAGAACGGCCAGCAGCCCCAGTACGGCCAGCAGCCCCAGTACGGCCAGCAGCCCCAGTACGGCCAGCAGCCGCAATATGGCCAGCAACCACAATACGGCCAGCAACCACAATACGGCCAGCAACCACAATACGGCCAGCCGCCACAGTACGGCCAGCCGCCACAGTACGGCCAGCCGCCACAGTACGGCCAACAGCCGCAAAATGGTCAGCCGCCGCAATATGGTCAACAACCGCAGTACGGCCAGCCGCTGCCAAATGGCCAGCAGCCGCCGTATGCCCAGCAGCCCGCGCCGACTCCATCGCCGAGCTCTGGACAGCCTTCGGGCGGGAGCTCATCGCCCGCTTACGGACAACGTCCGAGTTACGGAACTTCTCCGGGTTCAGCTCCGTTGGCGACGGGATCAGGCCCAACGCTGAATGGTCCAAGTTACCCGTCCGTCCCGGGTCCAGCCCCGATAGGCGGCAGTGGTGCCAGTATGTCGCCCAGCGAAGTAGCACGGGAACTCTCCGAATTGCGGCAGCAATTGGGTTCTGTGCAATCCCGGATGAGCAATCTGGAAACTCGGCTGCGCGAAGCGCCTGAGTCGGCCTTCGGGTCAAGCGCCGCATCCTCAACGCCGACCACGGCGACGCCATCGATTCCATCACCGGCTCAATCACCGACTCCGGCGCTGCTGGATCCGCGGTAACCGCAATACCGTTCGATAATCGCCGAGTCGTTTTGTCTCGTAGCTAGTAAGCTTGCGCGTGCTGGAAACGCCAGGGGCGAAGACAATCGCAATCACCCAAGGCCAGGACTGGGGTGCGAACGAACGGTTAGCGGCCCGGTCGGTTCGTTCGTAGCCACGCCTGCATTTCCCGGCTGACTTCGCTGCGACTGTCCGG